>CACJWR010000013.1 GCA_902596985.1 uncultured Alphaproteobacteria bacterium | reverse complement strand
TCTGAGATTTCAGTCATTACATCTTTATCCAATGCTTTTATTCGGTCCTGAAAATTCTTACTCCCTCTTCTGTCAAAAATTTTTGAAAATACTTCTACCAGTTTTTTTATATTTTCCTTCTTTGAACCTCGTCTTTTTAAGCCTACTAAGTTTACTCCTGATAGAACAGGTCTCATACCAACAATCATTGAGTACGGGATTACATCTTTAGAAACCATAGCATGTGCTCCTATCATAGAGCCCTCTCCTAGCCTGCAAAATTGATGAACTCCAACCAAACCACCAATATTCACATTATCTTCTATCACCACGTGGCCAGCTATCGCAGAATTATTAGCAATAACAATATTACTACCTAACTTACAGTCATGTCCAACATGACTTCCTAACATTAATAGACAATTATCTCCAATAATAGTGTTACCCCCACCTCCAGCAGTACCAATACTTATACTTACACATTCCCTAATAAAATTATTCTGTCCAATTGTAAGTGTGGTTTTTTCACCAGAATACTTAAGGTCTTGTGGATCGCTTCCAATAGAGGCGAAAGGCCAAACTTTTGTTCCCTTTCCAATAAATGTTTTTCCAGAAATTACTACATGGCTTTCTAAAATAACATTATCATCCAACGTGACTGCTGATCCAATACAACAATAGGGTCCAATTTTACAAGAATTACCTATTATCGCACCATCTTCAACAATCGCTGTTGGGTGAATAATTGTGGAAGGCTTAGCCATTATACTTCACCATTACTATTGCAAACAAAAATTAAAAAAATTGAACCCATTTGACTATATTTTAAAAAGGATTCAAGAGAACTCATTTTAAATTCTCATCATCGCAGAGAACTCGCACTCAGACATTTTTTGAGAATCTACAAACACTTCACCCTCGAATTTCCATAGTTTATTCCTCATTTTTTGGACAGTTATAGAAAGCACCATAATATCACCAGGGATGACTGGTCTTCTGAATTTTGCATTATCTATTGTAGTCAAAAGCACTAAAGCACTGGAATCCGAAATGTCTAGGCTTTTTGCTACCAAAACTGCCGCAGTTTGGGCCATAGATTCTATTTGTAAAACGCCAGGAACTACCGGAGAGGATGGGAAATGTCCAGGAAAGTATGGTTCGTTTACGGTGACATTCTTTATTCCAGTAGCTGTCTCATTTTTAACTATATCTATTACTTTATCTATCAATAAAAATGGGTATCTATGGGGAATCAATCTTTTAATTTCATCAATATTACAGCTCTCCTTATTCATAAAATTCTCCTAATTATTTACCTAGTATAACTTCTAAGTATTTTGGATCCCTCTTATAAAGTTCATCTAGTTCCAATATGACCTGTTCAGTAATATCTATTCTATTATCGAAAAATAGATCAGTTTGAGATGAATCTAAAACAATAAATGCTTGGTACTCTAACATTATCGGCTGGATAACTCTACCTGATAACTCAATAAAGTTTTTCTTCCATTTTTCTAAACTGTCTCTCAATTGGCTATCTTTCAAATCATAAAAATTTCGGGTCTTTTGAACTCTTTTATCAAAGTCATCAGCCAATTCATTAAAGTCCTTTTTTGCTAACACTTCCCTTTTTTGAGTTAATTCTAATTCTTCATCTTCAAATTTTTTAGCGTTTAAGTCAGCCTCTTTTTTTAGCTCAAGAGCTGCATCTTGAAAGGCAAATAAAATATCGTTACCTAGCTTCGATTTCTCAAAAACATTTATACTACTTATAACGAGGACCGAAGTGTTAATATTTTTTTCCTGAGAGGAAATAGGATTACATAATAATAAGAGCAAAGCAGCACCCGATGAAAGCCCCACTATATTCTTATAAAGAAAGGTCAAAATCTTGTAGCAAGGTTTAGACTAAAATATTCAAGGCTATCGGCATTTAAATATTTTTGCGGCCTCGACCAATTAAACTGAAGCGGTCCAATTGGAGTCTCCCAGTTCATTGCAAAGCCTATAGAAGTCCTTAAAGCTCTATCTCTTAAAGCGATCTTATCTGAAAGCCCTGCAACAGTTGGATCTGTTTTTATGTCCCATAGACTTCCAGCTTCAGCAAAAACACTACCATATAACCCTAATTCTCTAGGTAAACCTAAAGGAAAAGAAGCTGCAAATCTTGCTATTGCATATTTTTCACCTCCTAACGGAATAGTATACTGCCCTCCTGCTAGCTCTCTAGGCCCTATCCCACTATATTTGAAGCCTCGAAATGAACGACCACCTAAAACAAATCTATCGACTACTTTCGAATAGCCTTTATTCATAGTCAAAATTCCACCTTCTAATTCAGTTGAAAAGATAATATTGTTTCCATAAACTCCTTGGTATATTTTACCACTCGCTTTTGATTTTACGAACTGCTCGTCTCCACCTAAGCCAGCTATTTCAGAGCCAAATCTAATCATATAACCTTTAGTAGGTTTAATAATAGAGTCTCGTTTGTCGTGACTTAAGGACAAGTCTATTGAGGATCTATTGGATTTACCAAGATCTTGTTTTAAAACCTCAGATGTCCCTACCGCAGTAACGTCTATATTTTCTAGTTTGTAAGTAAGTCTAACCCTTGTATCTGATGAAAGGTTGAACCCAACTGAGGGTTTTATAGCTAGAAGATTTGCTGTATACCCAGTGGCTCGTGGCTTCGACTTCGTATAATCAATGTCCATTGACACAAGAACATCTCTTCCAAGAAACCCACGCTCTTTAAAACCTAGTCCAATAGACGAGTTATCTTTTGAACCAGAAACACTCAACCTAATACCTTGGCCAGCACCCCTAAAATTTGATTCACTGAACGCAAACTGAGCAGAAACATCTGTATCAGTGGAATATCCTAAACCAAAAGAGAGTGAGCCTGTTGGAGCTTCCTTCACAGCTATATCTACAATCGCATTCTGAGAGTTTGAACCTTGTCTTACGTTGACTTTTACATCATCGAAGTAACCTAAAGACTTCAATTTCTCTTCTGATCTTTTAAGCATGGATGGATCAAAGGCGTCTCCTTCTTCAACTTTAAATTCACGCCTGATCACATTATCGCGGGTGTGCGTATTACCACTAATCTCTATCTGCTCAACAAAAAGCTTTGGGCCTTCTATAACCTTAAAAAGCAGTTCTATTTCTTTTTCCTTAGAGTTCCTAACTTCGTCTACTGTTCCAATTAAAAATGGGTATCCATTATTTACAGACACTTTTTTTATGTTGTCTAAAGTTTTTTGTATTTCGGATTTATTGAAATTATCTCCTTTAGAAGCAACAATTGAGCTTTCATATAAAGACGGTGAAATGCCTTTGACCATTGATTTAATTGATAAGTTGCCAAATCTAAAAAAAGGCCCTTCGTAAATAGAATAGGTTAAAAAAGCTGTCTCACCACTATTTTTAAGGCCGCCAAGCGAAGCTATAACTTTAGCATCAGGAAAACCATTGTCTTTATAAAATTTTTCTAAAAGGTATTTATCTGCTTCTTGACTATCTTCAGAGTAATTATCACTTGTAAAAAAAGATGAAAAGAGCCCTGCTCTTTTTGACTTAATAACATTTATAAGTTGCCTGTCGGAAAAGGAACGATTACCAACAAAATCGATTTGAGAAATTTGTAAAACACTTCCTTCATCGATTTCAAAAACAAGGTCTACAAATCCTTTGTCTCTCTCAATTATTTTTGGTTCAACTCTTGCAGAATATCTAGACTTAAATCGATAGAAGTCTGAAATTATTCTGCTGTCTTTAACAACCTGTGCTTTACTAAAGGGTTGTCTTTCCTTAGATTTAATTAAGGGAAATAACTCTTTGTCCTCTATTTTTTTATTTCCTTCAAAAGCTAAGCGACGTATCCTCTTATTTTCTTTTACTTTGATTAAAATAGTCTGCCCCTTAGGAACGACTTGAACACTTTCGAAAAGATTGCTGTTATATAAATTTTTTAAGGCTGAGTTTATATCGCTCGCTGATAAAGATATATTTTTTTTTAACCCAGATATGGATTTAATAGTTTCGACATCTGTATTAGAATTTCCTTGCACTTTAATCTGGGAGAAGCTGAACTGCGAATAAGAGGGGGTTGAAAGACATATTGAAAAACAAAAGAAAAGAAGAATTAACTTATTTAGAGATTGTTTCACGTAAGTCTCCTTAAAACTTAAAAAATAATACTAGTCTTGAAATATCATTAAATGTTGTAAACATTAGCAGAGATAATAACAAAACTAAACCAAATATCATAGAAAATCTTAAAACTCCCTCGCTAGGTTTTTTTCGTGAAAAAAACTCATACATCATCATGACTATATGACCACCATCTAAAATAGGTATGGGCAGCAAATTAACAAATCCTATGCCAGTTGAAATGATAGCAACTAAGGATAATAAAGCTAAAAGTCCTGAATTAATGGAGTCAGAAACAGCATGAGCAATTCCTATAGGCCCAGAAAGATGTTTAGGATCAACTTGACCGCTAACTATACCCTTTATACCCTTAAAAGATGCAATAATTACTCCCACCGTTGTGTCTGCTCCTAAAATTAACGCATTCAAAACATTTGGCGTTTCCCTAGGAGGATAAAATATCGGGCCGCCAGCTACACCAATTCTGTAAATTGAGGCAAAGTCACCGTTCTTGTTCTCAATCGGACTTAAGATGGGTTGTATAGATTTCTGCAGAATTTGACCATCACGAAAAATAGTAACTTTTAGTGATCTTCCTTTAGAATTAATAATTTGTTCTCTTAAATCATTGAAGTTGGTGAGGTTCTTTTCTTCAACAGTTAAAAAAACATCGCCGATTTGCAATCCTGCAAGCGACGCAGCTGAGAGTGGCTCTATAGCTTCTACTATTGGTTGAAGAAGATATGGAATCTCAATTTCTTTTACTGAAGCACCTCTTCTTATTGTGAATTTAGAAGTCTCTGCGCCAGAATTATTTATATAAGAAAAAATTTCTGAGAATGAATCTACTTTTTTACCTTCAACCTCTAAAATTTTATCGTTTACTTTAATGTCGTAATTAGCTTCATAAAACTTATTAATTTTACCAATTACTGGGTCACTGACAGAAACTCCCTGTACAAGTATGATCAATGAAAAAACTAATACGGAAAATATAAAATTTGCTAATGGTCCCGCTAATACAGTTGAAAATCTACCAATTAGTGGAGCTTCATTAAATAGCGCAGAATTAGAAGAATCTGAATTAGCATCAACTTGAGTTTTTATAGAAGCAAGATTATCGTCACCTGAAAATCTTACAAATCCTCCTAGAGGAATAATAGCAAACTGCCATTCAGTTCCCTTTTTGTCTCTAAAAGATAATATTCTAGGGCCAAATCCAATACTAAAAACAGAAACATCGATCTTATTAAGACGAGCAACAATGAAGTGCCCGAACTCATGTACAAAAATCACTATACCAAATGCAAATACTATTGATAAAAACTGAATAATAAAGATGCCTTGCTCCTAAAACTTAAATTTTTTTGCACTTTCCCTGGTAAGTTCATTTAATTCTAAAATATCTGGGACATTATTGGGTGGCTCCATGATTCTAGTTATCAATGAACTTTCTTCAAGGGTTTTTTCTACTAAGTTCGCCATGTCTAAAAAACCTATTTCTCCTGATATAAACCTATCCAAAGCTACTTCCTTTGCTGCATTAAATATAACACCTAGATCTAAATTTTTTCCAACCTTCTCTACAATATCTAAAGCAGGAAACTTTTCAATATCAGGCTCATAAAATTCAAGGGTATTTATTTTTGTAAAATCAATGCTTTCTAAATCAATTTTTAATCTTTTTGGATAATTGAGTGAGTAACTGATTGGGCCTCTCATATCTGGCAAGGACATTTGTGCCAATGTAGTTCCATCGTTAAAATTTACCATTGAATGAATTATTGACTGGGGATGAATTATTACGTCTACTTCGGAAAATTTAAGTTCAAATAAATGCATTGCTTCAATTAATTCTAATGCTTTATTGAACATTGATGCACTATCAACGGTTATTCTTGTCCCCATACTCCAGTTAGGATGTTTTAGTGCCTGCTTAAGTGTTGCAGACTTCATTTTTTTTAAGCTCCAATCTCTAAATGGACCTCCACTAGCAGTTAGAGTTATGCTTTTTAAGTCTTTTCTGCGCTCTCCCTCGAGGCACTGGAATATTGCACTATGTTCACTATCGACCGGTATAAGCTTCGTATTATTCGTTTTACATAGAGATAATAACAAAGTTCCTGCACAAACGAGCGTTTCTTTGTTTGCCAAGGCTAAAACGTTCGAATGTTCCGCACAACGTAGAGAAACTTCTACTCCAGAAAAGCCAATAATCGCTGACATGGACCAATCAACTTCTATACAGGCTAGATCTAAAAGAGAATTTTTTCCATAGCTTAAGATAATATCAGTATCAAACAGTGCGTCTTTTAGTTTTAAAAAATGTTTTTCATTACCAATATTTGCGTACCGAGGATTAAATTCAAGGCAATCAGCTATTAGTTGGTCAACGTTATTAAATGCAGAAAAAGCAATAAAATCATATAACTCTTTACGTTCACGCAGAACATTCAACGTGCTTTGCCCTATTGATCCAGAAGTCCCAAATATGTTAATTTTTTTTTTGCTCATGTTGTCAGAAAAAAATCAATAATTTTAACAAAAAAACTTGCACATAGAAGTCCATCAAATCGATCAAGCAATCCACCGTGTCCAGGTATTATATTTCCAGTATCTTTTACGCCTAAATTTCTTTTAATGTAGCTCTCTATAAAATCCCCTACTTGTGATGACAATGCAATTCCAAAAAAAATAAAAACAAAGAAATCTGAGACAAATAAATTAAATGCTTTTAGTATATAATAAAAAGTTATTACTGTTATCCATCCAAGAAATATTCCAGCCCATGTTTTGTTGGGACTAATTTTCTCAAACACCTTTGGACCTCCAATAATACGGCCACCAAAATAACCTCCTATATCTGCAAAAGCGACTACTAGCACTAAAACAACAAAAAAACTTTCACCACCAATTTCTGTTGATGACACAAGCAAATTTAATAAAAAGGATATTGATAAGTTCACATAAACTATAAAAAAGCCTAGGCCTATCGATTTAGATAAATAAAAAATTAAAAAGAACAAACAACCATTCAAAAAAAAGGTCATAAATAAAAAATCTTGTGAGAAATATAGAGGAAAAATACAAATAGCTATTAAGATTAAATTGAAAATATTTGGCTCTTTTTTGAACTTGTAAAGCCTAAATAGCTCTCTTAGAAACAAAATATTTAAAATATACAAAGAGGGCTTTAGTAAAAATGGTACAATTACTGCAAATAGAAAAAGAAATAATAACAATATCAAAGCAGATAGAGTTCGTAATTTCAGATCCTCAAACACAAACCACACGTGTAATATATACGCCTATGACTTTATATTTCAAAACGTTACAATCTCTGATTGTTTTTCTTTCTGTAACTCCTCAACTGAATCAGTCATTTTATCAGTCAACTCTTGAATGTCTTCACTCCAAATTTGAGCCTCGTCTTCAGACATGCCTTCAGCACGAAGTCTTTTGATTTTATCCATGCCATCTTTTCTGACATTTCTAATTGCTATTTTTGCATTCTCAGCGTACGTTGCTGCAAGCTTTGCAAGTTCTTTCCTTCTTTCCTCGTTTAATTCAGGAATTATAAGTCTAATAAAGTTACCCTCTGTTTGAGGTGTTAGCCCGAGTCCCGAGTTAACAAGTGCTTTCTCGACCATACTTACATTGTTGACGTCCCAAACGTTAACTGACAGTACTCTTGACTCAGGAACAGTTATTGTAGCACACTGATTTAATGGAAGCTTCGATCCATACACCTCTACCATTACGGGATCAAGCATCGAAGAAGAGGCTCTACCAGTCCGGAGAGAAAGAAAGTCGTTTTTTAAAGAAGTTAAGGCTCCTGACATTCTTTTTTCAATATCACTAATGTCTAAATTTAATTCATTCATTTAGTTAGCTTACCAATGAGAACCGTCCCATACCTTCAACAATACTCAAAAAATCATCAGTTTCAAACAAAGAAAAGACAATTATTGGAATACGGTTGTCTCTAGCAAGGGCTATGGCACTTGCATCCATCACTTTTAAATTCTCTTGCAATGCAGCATCGTATGTAATTTTTTCAATATATTTTGCTTCGGGGTTTAAAATTGGGTCTTTATCGTATATACCATCAACTTTAGTCGCTTTAAAAATAGCTTCACATTTCATCTCTATTGCTCTTAAAGTTGCTGCCGTATCAGTCGTAAAATAGGGATTTCCTGTACCAGCGGCAAATATACAAACTCTATTTTTTTCTAAATGTCTTACAGCTCTTCTTCGGATATACGGCTCACAAATTTGATCCATCGGTATTGCTGATATTACCCTCGTATGGACATTTAACTTTTCTAACTCAGATTGCATAGCTAGAGAGTTCATTACAGTTGCCAACATGCCCATATAATCCGCAGTTGTTCGTTCCATGCCTTGCGCACTACCTTGTAGACCACGAAAAATATTACCTCCGCCTATAACTAGGCATACCTCGATGCCCTTTTCATGAACCTTTTTTACTTCAGAAGCTATTTTATTCACCGTTGGAGGATGTAGACCCACCTTCAGTTCTCCCATTAAAGCTTCACCAGATATTTTAAGTAATATTCGCTTATATTGACTTTTTTTTGTCAATCTCAATTAGCCTACTAATTAACTATATCTTTAACTTCGGTAGCAAAGTCACTTTCTTTCTTATCAATGCCCTCCCCAACCTTAAATCTGACAAAGTTTATTAATACTTGATTATTTTTTTCTAAAACTTGTCTTATAGAGGATTCGGGATCCATTACAAATTTTTGGTTTAGCAAAGTGTTTTCTTCATAGAATTTTTTAAGTTTTCCTGATACTATCTTTTCTGCAATATCAGCTGGCTTTCCTTCTGAAATAAGCTGTTCACTGATGACCTTTTTCTCTCTATTAACTAATTCTGAATCTAAATCATCCTCAGACATCGCTAATGGAGATGTTGCAGCGATATGCATTGCTAACTTTTTTCCAAAATCATCATCTTTATTTCCTTCTAGAGAAACTAAAACACCTATTTTTCCACAATTCTTTGAAACAGAATTATGTAAATAAAAATAGATATTTGAACCTTTAATACTAATTACTCGCCTCAAACTAATATTTTCTCCAATTGTAGCTATTTTGTTGTTTATAATTTCTTGAATATTTTTTCCTGAAACACTCTTATGCAAAAGATTATCTTTGTCCGTTATTCCAAACCCTTCATCCAAAATAAGATCCACCAAATCAGTGAACTCTTTATTTGTTGCAACAAAATCTGTCTCTGAGTTCAGTTCAATCATCATACCCACATTTTCATGAACTCTTACTCCAACCAAGCCATCTGCTGCAACTCTTGATGATTTTTTTTCTGCCTTAAGAAGCCCTTTTGTTCTTAGCCAATCTTGGGCAGCCTCTAAATCGCCATTTGTTTCGAGGAGAGCTTTTTTCGCATCCATCATACCTGCTCCTGACTTTTCTCTAAGTTCTTTAACCAATAAAGCTGATATCAATTTATTCTCCTTTGATTATTATTATTGCCCATCATTTTCACTTTCCCTTGGCTGTGTCAGTCTTAGAACTAGCGTCGGCTTTAACTATATCTTGTGCTTTTTCTGAAACATCGACCTTCGATGCGTCTTCTGTTTCATCGGAACTTTTATGTTCTGCTTTCTCTTCGCTAGAATGTGATTTAGCTTCAGCAGCCTCCTTTTTATCTTCTTGCATAACTTCGTCAGCAACTTCTTGCTCCAACACTTCTTTTTCGGGCAAGTCTTCAGATAATGGCGTTTGAGCTTCACCTAAATCAATACCAGCAGAGCCTAACTGCGACTCCATACCATCTAAAATAGTTTTACTCACTAAATCGCAATACAGAGATATGGCTCTTGAAGCATCATCATTACCAGGTATTGGGAAATCAACTCCATCAGTGGAGGAGTTCGTATCCAGTATTGCTACAACAGGTATTCCGATTTTTTTTGCTTCCTTTATTGCTATTGCCTCTTTATTGGTGTCTATAACAAAGAGCATGTCAGGTATATTTTTCATATCCTTTATACCACCAAGAGATAAATTTAACTTTTGATGTTCTTTTTCTATATTTAACCTCTCCTTTTTTGTGAAAAGGGCAAGCTGACTTTCGTCAAATGCCTCAAGGTCTTTTAACCTAAGAATTGAATTTGATACTGTATTCCAATTTGTCAACGTGCCTCCAAGCCATCTATAATTTATATAATACTGAGCGCACTTCGACGCAGCTTCTGCAATAGACTGTTGCGCTTGGCGTTTTGTTCCGACAAATAAGATACTACCGCCTCTGGATACCAGCTTATGGATCTCACTGAGAGCAGTATCCAGCATCGTGAGCGTTTGAGTAAGATCTAAAATGTGTATTCCATTTCTTGAGCCATATATGTACTCATCCATCAATGGGTTCCAACGGTGAGTTTGGTGTCCAAAATGCACTCCAGCCTCTAACAGCTGCCTAATATTATAGCTTGGTAAATTCATTCTATTTTCCTTTTCGGTTTTGCCTTGACGCACTTACCAAATGATGGACCGAAACTTTCTATGCGTCTGAGAATTTTTTTTTTTTTAAGGCATCATCAAAGTAATATCAAGAATTTATTTATTTATTTTAAATTTACTTTTTCTACAATTAGCTAATGTCGTTATCTAAAAAAAAAATTTATATATTTGGCTGTACAATGTGGGACATCGTTGGAAAGCCTTTAGAGCCAATAAGTAAAGGGAAAGATTGTTCTGGTTTTATTAATGAGAGACTAGGGGGAGTAGCTTTCAACATAGCTTTAGGCCTCTCAAAAACTCTTAATAAAAGGAGTTTTGAATTAAATTTGGTCTCCGCAATCGGTAAAAATGAGAAAACCAGCCTAATACGGACGATTCTTGAAGAAAACGGTATTAATACAAAATATCTTTTAGTAAAGGGAAATCAAAATGACCAATATTTATCTATTGAAACAAAAAATGGAGAAATATTTGGATCAATTAATTGCTCAACTACTTTTTTATCAAGCCAAAGTGCTATAATTGAAAAATTCTTTCAAATATGTCTAGAACACAAAAATGAAAATAGTAATGCAATTTTTATTTTTGATGGTAATTGTACAAGGGAGTTTTTAGACTACGTGAAAAAAGAGGCAAGAGAAAAAATTTTTACAAAATATTTTATCCCTGCTAATTTTTTAAAACTGGCAGAATTTAAAAATGATGCAATTTATTTTAAAGGCTTTAATCTTTTTATTAACCTCAAGGAAGCAAATATCCTAATAGACTCAAAAAAATTGAAAAATGCCATGGATGCGTCAATCGCTATCTTCGAAAAAATAAAAACTGAAACCAATTTGATCATCGTTTCTGATGGTCCAAATATCGCATGTGGTGTTTCAAATGAAGAGGTTGCAAAAGTTCAACCTGAAGTCATTAGAGGTAATACATCAAGATTGGGAGCAGGTGATGCATTCTTTGCAAATTTTCTATCTTATAAAGAATTGAATCCGTCAGCAAGCCTCAAGAAAAGCTTGTATGAAGCAAATAGAAAAACACAGAACTACTTAAAAGCTAATGATTAAAAAGTTTATAAATAAGAATAGACATCTAATTAAATGCTCGCGGGAAGTGTTAAAGGCGATTGATAACAAAATTCCACTGGTTGCGTTAGAGAGTTCTATAATTTCCCATGGAATGCCTTATCCCCAATCACTAGAAATGGCAAAAGAAATTGAAGGAATAATAAGAGATGAGGGTGTTCAGCCAGCAACACTAGCTATATTAGATGGCAAAATTCAGATTGGTCTCGACCCTGAAATTCTTGACGCTTTTGCCAAGATTCGAAATGTAGAGAAAGTCTCAAGCATCAATTTAGAGAGCACTATTTTTTCAAAAAAGCCAGGTGGAACTACCGTTTCAGGCTCGCTTAGAATATGTAAATTAGCCTCAATCTGCGTATTCGTCACGGGCGGGATTGGAGGAGTTCATAGGGACGTCTCTGAAAGTATGGATGTATCCTCAGACCTCCAAGCCATAAAAGAATCCGAAATAATAACTGTGTGTGCGGGCCCAAAAACAATCCTAGACATCTCAAAAACCTATGAGTTATTAGAAACACTATCAATCCCTGCGTTTTCATACAGACAAAATAATTTACCCGCTTTTTGGTATCGAGATACCAGATTGCAATCTACCCACCGAGTAGAGAACCCAGAGGAAATTGCAAAAATTTACTCAATTGCAAGGAGTATAAATTGTTGTAATGGATTATTGCTTTGCAACCCAATACCAAAAAAGTATTCTCTGGACCAAATTTACTTAGAACCATTAATATTCGATGGAGTTATGAAACTAAAAAAATCCAAAATAACTGGAAAAGAACTTACTCCAAGTCTATTGAAGTATTTGGTTGAAAAGACGAATGGAAAAACGCTCCTTTCAAATGTTGAACTTATAAAAAATAATGCAAAGCTGGGAGCTAAAGTTGCTAAAGCTCTGGATCATTGATAGGAAGTAAAAGGAGAGCCTAAATATGGGAAAACTTTTTCAAAAATTACGACGGGATTTTCTAACTGGATTAGTTGTTCTAATACCTATCGTTCTTACAGTTTATTTGGTTTGGAGTGTTATAACCTTTATTGACAAAGTGATAATTCCTATTATTCCACCCAAATATAATCCCTTAGACTTGTTTGAAATATATATTCCTGGGCTAGGTGTATTTCTATTCTTGATTGTAACTACTCTCATTGGATCACTAGCATCAGGGTTTATAGGAAGACAGGCCATTAATTTAGGTGAAAAAATTCTTTCGCGAACACCAATAGTAAATACGGTATACAACTCAATTAAACAAATAATCCAAGCCGTTTTCAAGCCTGATGGTACAAATTTTAAGCAGCCATGCCTTGTTGAATACCCTAGAAAAGGCATATGGGCAGTAGCCTTTATTTCAACGGAAACATATGGTGAAATTAAGAAAAAAATTAATCAAGGTTCTCTCGTTACAGTTTTTTTACCAACCACGCCAAACCCAACATCTGGCTTTATGTTATTTGTACCCAAAGATGACATAATTATCCTGGATATGTCTGTTGAAGATGCGGCTAAACTTATAATTTCAGCAGGGCTAGTTATGCCAGAGAAAAAGTAAAAAAAAAGTTGGATTTTTTTTGTCTTTTTAGTACACTGACTTTTACTGCTCGATAGGTTTCTTGCCTGTATGAAACCTGCCTCAATAACTAGCGCCTTCTTTTGAAGGCGCTTCTTTTTTGAGAAATTTCTCCATATTTTTCAATACATTATAGGAAAAATTTAAAGAGTTGCCTTTATTCCTTTTGATGAATAATTTTTCATTAGAAGGCTTAATGTTGCTCTTATCTGATTCTATAAATGCTAATAAACCAGAGATATTTTCAACTTTTCCTTCTCTGAATTTAAAAGTTATACCTTTAGTTCCAACTTCTAAAGACTCTATTGCAAGCGACTTACACTTTTCTTTTATTTTAAGAATGTTTGCTAAGTTAATAACATCCTTAGGTATTTTTCCAAATCGGTCTATCAATTCTGCAAGTAAAGACTCCAGTTGCAGTTGGCTTTCAAAATTTGAGAGTCTACGATAAAAGCTTAATCTTAAAGCAGAATCCTTTATATAGTTTTCAGGAATCCTTGCTGAGACAGGAATTCTTATCACTGGAGACCAATTTTCTTCAAGATCCGAATAATCGCTATCATTCTTATTTAACTTTAAAGAATTAATAGTTTTCTGTAACATTTCCTGATATAAAGAGGCTCCAACCTCATTATTTTGACCAGTTTGTTCCTCTCCTAAAATATTTCCAGACCCCCTCATTTCAAGATCTTGAGAAGATAAGGTGAACCCAGACACTAATGAATTTAACTCTTTAATTAAATCAAGCCGTTTTCTGGCAGTGTCTGTTAGCAACGCGTTTTCTTTAGTAATCAAATATGCAAAGGCTCTCTTATTAGAACGACCTACTCTCCCTCTTATTTGATACAATTGGCTTAAACCAAATAACTCTGCTCTATATATAATTATTGTATTCGCTCTTTGCACATCAAGACCACTCCCGACAATATTTGTCGAAACAAGAAGATCTAACTCTCCATAGTAAAACGCTGAAATAGTTTTTTCTAATTCTTTATTGCTGGTTTTACCAGTGGCGACCATATAGTTTACTTCAGGTAAAAAATTGTTAAGAAATTCTTCTATTGCACGAATATCTTTTATTCTTGGAACGACAAAAAATACTTGCCCGTCTCTTTTGATCTCACGAATAATAGCAGATCTTATGGTACCCTGATCAAACTCAATAACATTTGTTTCAATAGGCATTCTATTTTTTGGAGGTGTATTAATCAATGAAAGGTCTCTAATTCCTGAAAAAGCCATTTGTAAGGTCCTCGGTATAGGTGTGGCAGATAAAGTTAATACATGAACGTTAGGGAATATAGATTTTAGCTGCTCCTTTTGATCTACACCAAAGCTTTGCTCCTCATCAATAATTACCAAACTGAGATCATTAAACTTTAGATTTCTATTGATAACGCTATGTGTTCCAATCAGTATGTTAATATCACCAATTGAGAGATCGTTTTTGATTTGATCTATCTCTGCTGGCTTAGTTAGTCGAGAAAGCATTTTTATTTTGACGGGGTAACCGTCAAAGCGTTTTTTAAAAATTTCAGCATGCTGTTTTGCTAGGAGCGTTGTAGGCGCTGCTAAGACAACTTGTCTATTCTCCGCTACCATTATAAATGCCGCTCTTATCGCAACCTCCGTTTTTCCAAACCCCACATCCCCACAAATTAGCCTGTCCATAGGGTTTCCAGTAGACAAGTCTTTTATAACATCATTTATTGCATGCATCTGATCAGGAGTTTCTTCATAAGGAAACCGATCACAAAAATCTTGGAAAAGATCTTTTTGAAGATTAATCTTTTGTGTACTTATAAGTTTTCTTTCTGCGGCAACCTTAATCAGCTTCTCAGCGATCAACTTGATTTTATTTTTGACTATTGCTTTTCTCATCTGCCAATTCGCAGAACCGAGCTTATCTAGCTTTGCGTCAGAAACACCTAACGGCGATATAAGTTCTATATTTTCTACAGGTAGAAATATTTTATCAGAGCCTGCATAATCAATTTGAAGAAAATCATTGTTTACTCCATTTATTTCAAAACTCTTTAGCCCCATAAACATTCCAATTCCATAGTCTATGTGAACAACTAGATCTTCTATACTTAATGAATTTAGATCCTCAAAAACAGCAGTTAGGTCACGGCGCTTTGCTGCTTTGCTATTTCTTAGATTACCTCCAAAAATTGATTTTTCAGTTATAATCTCAAATAAAGGAGTTGAAAACCCTACATCTAAGCGCGTTACAGCATAATAGAGTTGCCTAGGAGCATCATGTATTTGTTTAATGTTTTCTATTTTTCTTACAAAACTTAAGTCGTGTTCTTTCAAGACATTAATAAGTCTTTTTATTGATCCCTCAGAATGACCAGACAAAATAACTGGGTGCTTTTTTACTCTCTGCCTCAAGTAATTGGCAACTTCGTAAAAAAGAGAAATGTCTTCTTTATTTCGTTCTACTGCAAAATCTTTTGTAGAAGAATATGTAGTTTTTATTTCATTCGTAAAAAGCTGATCAATTTTCTTAATATCATAAAAACTAATTGCTTTAGTAAATTCTAAGGGGGACAAATAATGCGAGGAGGTCTCCAACAAAGAAAGTTTATTTGGATTGTCGGAGACAGTCTTCAAATCAAAGCTTCTACTCTCAACAATCTGCTGCCATTTATCCTCAATCATTACTTCCAGATCACTATCATATGAAAGAGAGGCTCTTTTTAAAAAAGAAAATATAGGCACAAGTTTTGGATTAAATAGAGGTAACCAGTGCTCTATTCCTTCAATCAATATTTTTTCTGATATTGAGTTATAAACTCTATCGTCAGTCTTAACCATCCCAATAGTCCTTCGATAATTCTGCCTGAATATATTTATAGTTTCTTCATCTAATATTATTTCAGATACAGGAAATATGTTCACATCTTTAATAGACCCATTTGACCTTTGACTTGATGGATCAAAGGTTCTTATTTTTTCTAATTTGGTACCGAAAAAATCTAGTCTGATAGGATATTTTATTTCAGGAACAAAAACATCCAATATACCACCTCTTAGAGCATATTCACCTATTGAATATACATTTGTTTGTCTTGAATAACCTGTTTTTTCAAGCCATTCAATTAAGTTGGACAAAATTACTTTTTGGTTAATCTTAAGAGAAAAGCTCTTTTTAGGGATTTCTTGTATAGGAGCAATTTTTTGAATAACACTGTCAACCGACAACAATATAATTTTATAAGATTTGCCAACTTCCTCTAATGCCCTTAGAGCACTATACCTTTTAGATATGATGTCTTTTCTCGGAGAAATATTACTATAAGGCAAACAGTCCCATGCAGGATAAACAATCACTTCTACTTTATTGTTAAAAAATTTAAGAACGTCAGAAAACTGTTTAAGCTCTCCTTCACGCTTAAGGATGTGTATATGGGTCGATTGATCAGAGCTTTCAAATATCTTTGACAAAGCAAAAGCTCTAAATTCCTTGTTATAATATTCTGTAAAGTTTTTTTTCATGCAAATTTCTCTAACAAAGTTATTGCTGATTAAATGAATAAAAACTAGAATAAAATATAATTTTTATTAACAGTTAGGATAATTACAATGTTTAGTAGCTTTCCCAACAGAAGGGGAAGAAGATTAAGGCAGAATAGTGGAATAAGAGCCTTAGTTAGAGAAACAATCCTAAGTAAATCTGATCTGATTTGTCCCATATTCTTGAGAGAAGGTACAAAGATTATTGAAAATATTCCTTCTATGCCTGGAGTAAATAGGTATTCAATAGACACACTAATTCCCTATGTAGAGAAGTTAATCAGTTTAGGAATTTTGGCAGTAGCTTTATTTCCACTAACACCTTCCAATAAAAAATCCTCTGATTGTGAGGAAGCTTGGAATCCAGAGAACTTAGTGAATATCGCTACGAGGCAATTGAAAAGAAAATTTCCTGAGCTTATTGTAATGCTCGATGTGGCGCTCGATCCCTATAACATTGATGGTCATGATGGTCTTCTAGTAGATGGAAATATTATTAATGATGAAACCTTGATAGCACTAGAAAGACAGGCATTGGTTCAAGCTGAATCGGGAGCGGATATACTTGGCCCATCTGATATGATGGACGGCAGAATTAAAAAAATAAGAGTTGCCCTTGAAGAAAAGGGTTTCAAGGATACGCTAATTATGTCATATGCAGCAAAATTTGCGTCAGCTTATTACGGGCCATTTAGAGAAGCAGTTGGAGCACAAGGATTACTAAAAGGTGATAAAAAAACTTATCAAATTGATCCTCCTAACATTCAAGAAGCAATTAGGGAAGTTGGAGAGGATATATATGAAGGGGCTGATATGGTTATGGTGAAGCCCGGAATGCCTTACCTTGATATTATTTCGGAAGTAAAACGAAAGTTTAGCTTTCCAACTTTTGCTTACCAAGTTTCAGGAGAATACTCAATGATAAGAGGAGCAATTGAAAATAATTGGCTCGATAAAGATATTACAATAATCGAAAGCCTTACTTGCTTTAAAAGAGCTGGATGCGATGGAATATTAACCTATTTCGCACCTGAAGCTGCAGACATATTAGATAAGAGTAGTGGTGGTTGAAAAATGCCGGTAATTTTATCATTTAAAGAACTAAAAAATTGTATTTTTTTATTTATAATTACTTTCCTCCTCTTGTCCTGTCAAAACATGGGCCATAGGAATAGTGGCAGCGTGATCAACAGAGATGCAGAGCTAGTTTTACAAACTTTATTTGAAATTGATCCAGACACAGTCAGCATATATAAAAATGCTCCAGCGACTCTTATTATTCCAAGAATTACCAAAGCGGGACTTATGCTAGGCGGAGCATATGGAGAGGGAGTGTTAAGAATAAATGAAGCGCCAGTTGATTATTATTCATTGGCATCTGCATCATATGGATTGCAGATAGGAGCTCAACAATATTCAAATATTATTTTTTTTATGACTGAGGAAGCATTACAAAAATTCAGAGTTACAGATGGCTGGGAGCTCGGAGCTGATGCTGAAGTGGTATTTAGAGATAAAGGCTATTCAATAGGTGTTAGTTCAAAAACTATTTCAAAACCCGTATATGCTGTAGTTTTTGATCAAAAAGGTCTATTAGCGGGGACTTCGTTAGTTGGTGCGAAGTATTCGAGATTAATTAGGTAACCTAATCAGTTATCAAACCTCGTCAAAAGACTAGAGGTATCAAATTTTGAGCCCCCATTTCTTTGAACCTCTGCATAGAATTGGTTGACTATTGAGGTTATTGGAAGTGAAATATTATTTTTGCCTGCGTGGTCAAGGCATATACCAAGATCTTTTCTCATCAAATTTACAGCGAAACCGAAATCAAATTTACGATCAACCATCGTCTCACCTCTATTACTGAGTTGCCAACTACCAGCTGCACCTTGCGAAATTGCATCTAAAACTTTCTTAGTATCCAACCCGCTTTTTTCAGAAAATGAAATTGCTTCTGAAAGGGCTTGGACAAGTCCTGCAATACAAATTTGATTAACCATTTTTGCTATTTGTCCTTTTCCAGGACCACCAATTAAAGTGATATTTTTTGCATAGGCTGCAATTATTGATTTTATTTTTTCAAATATTGTATTTTCACCGCCAATCATGACGGTCAACTCCCCTTTTACAGCACCTACTTCTCCTCCTGAGACGGGGGCGTCTAAAAAATGTATATTGAGCTTTTTAGCTTTTTTGGAAAGCTCAACAGCAATGTCAGAGGATGTCGTAGTGTGATCGATAAAAATGGTATCAGGCTTCATAGAAGAAAAGGCTTTATCTGTTCCTAAAGTTATTTCTCTCAAATCTGTGTCATTACCAACACAACTAAAGACAATATCGCTATCTGAAACTGCTTCTTTTATTGAAGTGGAATAGGTACCAATATGGTTTTTAATCCATAATTTTGATTTTTCTTCTGACCTATTGTAAACAGTTACGTTGAACCCCCTTTTTGAGAGATGGCCTGCCATTGGGAAGCCCATTACGCCTAATCCAATAAAGGTAATTTTTTTCATAAGTTAATCCTAAATATTTGAACAATCTTGTTAGTATAATATAATCTGTTTTTTAAAAAAGTTGATATAATGAAAATACTATTAAAAACAGTGCCTTATATTTTCATGGCATTGATCTTATTTTCCCTACTAATCTTAGGCTTTTTCTTTTATTTAAGTTATCAATCCTTGCCAAAATATAGAAAGGACGTGTTCTCTTCTGATATTCAATCAAAGGTCTCCATAAAAACAGATTTATATGCGGTCCCACACATTACAGGACAAAGCGATGAGGAAACTTTTTTTGGTTTAGGATATATTCATGCACAAGAGCGCCTATGGCAAATGACTTATCTTAAACGCATATCCCAAGGTCGTTTATCTGAAATTAGTGGTCCAGAAACAGTGCTCCTAGACTCATTTATCAAATCTCTGGATCTACAAACTCTAGCAAAACAGATTTTTCAAAATTTATCATCCGACGTAAAGAAAATTTTATCATCTTATTCCAAAGGCATTAATTTCAGATTGAAAGAAATACAAGATCAGGGTTTAGGTCGTGGATCTCCTGAATTTTTTTTCCAAGCTCCAGAGGTCACCCCATGGAGCCCTGTAGACAGTTTGACGATATTTAAATTTATAGAGTTTATGTCATCCAACAAAGCTTTAACAGAAATAGAGCTCACATCTTTAATATTTTCGAGTACAATAGATGATAAAATGAAGCATTTGATTAGTGATTCAGACCTTCTTCGTTCCAAACTTGATGAAGTCATCTTAAATTTAAGAGAACAACAATTTGATGAGCTCAAAAAAGATGAATACGGAAGCTACAATGGCTTTTTTACACCTCCAAATGCTGGATTTTATTCGAATGTATTTGCGGCCGATGGTAGCCGGACGGCTTCGAAAAAATCGCTATTATCAACAAATTTATTTCTTCCTCTCTCTTCACCATCTCTATGGATGCTTGCCCACCTTGATCTTAAAGAAACTTCAGTAGTAGGGGCAACGGTTCCTGGGATACCAATTATATTTTCTGGAAAAAACAGTAAATTAGCATGGGGGTCGTCTTTTTCATTTGTTGACGACCAAGATCTTTATTTTGAAAAAATAAACTCAGCAAACAAAAACGAATATCTTTCACCCTCGGGATACAAACGATTTTCAAATCAGAAAAAGTTAATAAAGGTAAAAAATAATGCCACTATCAGTTTCGCAGTCAGGCGAACTGAAAACCGTGTTATAATACCTCACGAACTATATGAAATGCAATCTATAGTTCCTGATGGTTTTCTTGTTTCTTTGGCTTGGACGGGATTTAAAAATAACGATAAGACCCTTGAAACTTTCGTGAACTTAATGTCTGCAAAAAGCTTCGACGAATTTAAAACTAATATGTTACGAGGCAATAGCTTCAACTTGATTTTAGTAGTTGCTGATGAAACGGAAGTTAATTCTATATTTATTGGGGATTCGCCTAAAAGAAAAAAGGAAAATGAGACAAAGGGGCGAGTAATTACGCCTGGCTGGAAGATTGAGAATCAATGGCGCTTAGATGAAAAAGAGACCCCCACACCTTTTGCTGGCTCTAAAAAAAACGGTCTCATTCTTAATACAAACAATAGCTTTTCAGAAAACCTTTTCCCAGATCATATGAGTTTTAATTGGGGTGATGAACAAAGACTTCTTAGAGCAACAAAAATGGTTAGCAAAAGAGAGTTTCATAGCGCTGAAAGCTTTAAAGAACTACAAAATGATATTGTTTCAGAGCCTGCTCGTACTTTATTACCACTCATGGGCAAAGAAATTTGGTTTCAGTATGATAATATAGATCCAGATGATATCAATGAGATCAAAACCCTTAGTATAGAACTTTTAACAAATTGGAATGGAAATATGATGGCTGGCTCACCAGAGCCACTTATTTATGCGACATGGGTTAAAACTTTTATAAAAATGCTTCTCGAAGATGAACTGAGTTTCAATCCTTCATCTGCTAATATGGCCAGCCCATTATTTTTGGAAAAAGTACTTAGAAACTACAAAAATGCTGCAGCATGGTGTGATATAAAATATTCCAATAAAATTGAAACATGTGTAGAGTTATCCAAAAAATCACTAACAAAAAGTCTTCGAAAATTAAAGGAAGTATATGGATCTGATATAAACAATTGGAGATGGGGTGATGAAAGAAGAATAAACCATCCTTCCTTTTCAGTTAATGGCGTTTTAATCCCAAAGTTCTTACAAGAAATATCGAGTGAGATTTCTGGAAGCGAACACACTTTAAATTCAATAATGTTAAGAGACTTATCTAATTATAAAGTAGCAAAGGGTAGCTCGTTCAAAATGATAATTGACTTTTCTTCACCAACTAAAAATATGTTTATTATTCCTTCTGGGCAAAGTGGCCATTTAATATCCAGGCATTATGATGATCAAACGAGTCTTTGGAAAAGTGGAAATTATATCTACTTGTCTGGGGTCAGGGATTTAATACTAGGCGGGGCTAAGGGCGAGATTAATATCCATCCTTCGTCAATCGAATAGTTTTTTACATTTCATTAATGATCCAATAAGAGTATTAATTTCGTGTTCAGTGTTGTAAAGGGCAAGGCTTGCTCTGCAAGTAGCAGGCACTCCAATAAATTCCATTAAAGGTTGCGCGCAATGATGACCGGACCTAACTGCAACACCATTTGCATCTAATATTGTAGCCATATCATGAGCATGCGCACTCCCCTCCATAGAAAAAGAAAATATGGCAAGATTATCCCTATGAAAACAGTGTTTAACCAACCAATCTAACTTCTCTAACTCGGTTCGTGTATAATCTGAGATCGACATTTCATACTCTAAAACTGATTTTCTGTCTAAATTTTGGACAAAGTCTATCGCAGCGCCAAGACCGATTATTTCAGCAATCCCTGGTGTGCCGGCCTCAAATATAAATGGAGATTTATTATAAATCACATCGTCTTTTGTGACACTTCTTATCATCTCTCCTCCACCATTAAATGGAACCATTTCATTTATTCTTTTTTTATTAACGTAAAGTACGCCAGTGCCAGTTGGCCCAAAAAGCTTATGGCCTGTAAATGTATAAAAATCGCACCCAATATCCTCGACATTAATTTCCAAGTGAACAATAGCTTGAGAACCATCCAATACAGTTACAATTCCTCTTCCTTTGAGTGCTTTACAAATTTTCTTAACATCAAGAATGGAGCCAAAAACATTGGACATGTGTGTTATGCATACCATTTTCGTTTTTGAAGAAATCTTTTTTTCGATCATATCTAATGATATTTGACCGTTCTCATCTGGATCAACCCAAATAAGCTTAATGCCTTTTCTAGATCTTAAAAAATGCCAGGGAACGATGTTAGCATGATGCTCCAACGTTGATAAGATAATCTCATCTCCAGACGAAAGATTTTGGTTAGCCCACCCGTATGAAACAAGGTTTAATGCTTCAGTAGAACCCGATGTAAATATAATTTCCTCTTGAAAAGAAGCTCCTAAGAAAGCAGCAACCTTGTCTCTTACTGCTTCATATTTTTCTGTCGCGAGGTTAGATAAGTAATGCAATCCTCTGTGAACATTAGAATACTCGCTTTCATAACATTTTTTTACTGCTTCTATGACTTTAATCGGTTTTTGTGACGAAGCTCCATTGTCTAAGTAAACCAAAGGCTTATCATTTACTTTCTTGGAAAGTATTGGAAATTCCTTTCTAAATGCTAGAACATCAAACATTCGGCAAATCACCGAGTAATAAAAATTGTATAATTGATACAAATATCATAAATAAAAATCCCATGGTTAATGATACAGTTATTGCACCCAGAAATGCTGTTAATAGGATGCTTTTGAATTTATATAGTGTTGACACTACAGAAGACAATGCCCAGATAAACCACACTAATTCAAAAAACCTGCAAATATAGTATAAGTCAAATGAAATAAATAGAAATAATACCTGCAAAAATTTGAAGACGAATGTTACTAAAAACAAAAACAAGACATTTTTACCTAATTCTTCGATGCCTATTTTGTTATTGGAAAAGTTACTAAAAAATAAAATAGAGGCCATCACAGTTATTATAAAAATTAATTCAAAGGCGAACATACTAAAGGGATTGAAGATGAACGATAATGAATTATTTTCAAGTAACTTTGAGGCATTCTCAGATGACTTAAAGAATAGCCTTTCTAACATGGAGTTTAAGAGAGAGGTTATAGCTGCGATAAAAACAGCGCCCTCTAGTACAGAACTTAATTTTAATTTTATTGAGCTCAATGCATCTGGCAAATCTGCCGGCCTTCTGAGAGCTATCTTGAGTGTGTGTTTCAAGTCCATTGGCTTTCAAGATCCTGAGCTAAAATTTATAAGAACAACGGGTACAAAATACAAACTGGTCATAATCAAAGTGAAAAGATTCCTATCCTTAAAATTTGAAACAAAACTGACAATTCGCGAAAAAATATACACTATAATGAGCTCTGAAAGAAGGACAAGCACAAGCTCTATAGCTCCAGTTGTGAATATTTTTGCAACGCTTGCAACTAGAATTACTAAAGTTGATACAGAAAGAGACCAAAATAAAGCTAATCTAGTTTGAAAACCCGAGGAAACAGATCCAAACATTTTCAATATCAAGTGAAGAATAAAGCCGAAGAGATACATAAATATAGGAAGAAAAAAAAGGTAGGAGACAACCACAGCTGTTATAACAGATAGGTAAGGATCCTCCTGAACTTGACCGGTGACTTCTATTAATTGTGATAGAAGCAACATTAAACAAGTAAAATACAGAAGGGGTAGCAATTGGCTTTCTTTATCGCGTAGTTCAAATTGCTGATCAATAGAAGCATCAAGGTCACTGAATGCTGAGATTATAGCTGTAAAGAAACCTTTGTTAATTTTTAACTGTTTATTCATGAAAAAAGCTTGAGGTCCAAACATCAATATAGTTACTCAGCTCTGATTTAATGCTTTCATCTTCAATCTCATCTATGGCTTCCGAAATAAACGCTGTTATTAGCATTTCTTTAGCTTTATTCCTATGTACACCTCTACTCAGTAAGTAAAATAGGCTTTCTCTATCTAGGGAACTGGACGTCGATCCATGAGAGCAAATTACATCATCGGCATAAATCTCGAGTTCTGGCTTACATAAAAACTTAGAGTTTTCGTTAAGCAAAAGAGATCTACTAGATTGATAGCCGTCGGTCTTTTGTGCTTCAGGTGCAACATAGATTTTACCTCGTACTATTGAAGTGCAATCATTTTCTAATACTGATTTAAAGACTTGCCTACTTTTACATTCATAAGCATTATGATTTATTAACACATTTTCGTCACTAAAATGATGTTTTTTATTTATCAGACTGACATTCGCAATTGAAGTGTTTATACCTGGCCCATTTAGATGCAGTTCAATCTCATTTCTTGTCGACTTAGTATTTAATCTCAGTCCAAAGTGATTAAAGGTTGATTTTTCAGCCATATCACAAAATTTATGAGAAATTTTAGGAAAAATATTATTTTCTCCAGTTAAATCTAGGTAATTTAACTTAGCATTTTCATCTAAATAAATTTCGGTCACTGAATTGAAAACAGACAGATTATTTCCTGTTTCTATAATGGTAGCTTCTACACCTTTTTTAACAATAATTAGATTTCTTTGGAAGCAATTGCGTGCAGACTTATTAGTTTTATTATGTATTACAAGCGGCGTTTTAGAACTCTTTGACAAACTGAGAGCATAACCAACTTTGGGATTGAGACTATTATCTCTGGCCAAAGGTCTGGGTACAAGTTTTTGGGACTTTTCTTCAAGCTTACCAAAATAGTTTTTTGTGAAAGAATCTTCATCAGCAATTTCGTCCATAATGCTTGAAATTTTATAGCTTTTGTCACAAGCAAATTCCATGATATCACCATCAATAGTCAGTTCAGGTTCATATAAAAGGGTTCCTTTCAGATTAATTAGGTCCGTTTCAGAAATTTCTTGAACAATACCGGATACTATATCCAAGTTACTCTTTCGCCAATACTCTGATCTACGATTTACTTTCTCAATACTTGCACTATCACGTTCTAGTTCTTGGCTTAAAGAATCATACCAACTACTTGTATTTGCATGGATCAATGTTTTCCCTTACCTAATTGTAAGAAATCTTTATATCCCGTCTCCTCAACATGAAGAGCAAGAGTTTTATCACCAGTTTTTACTATTCTTCCATCTACCATGATGTGAACAAAATCAGGTACTATATAATTCAGAAGTCTTTGATAATGGGTGATAACCAGAAACGAGCGGGAAGATGATGAAAAGTTATTTACTCCTTTAGAGACTAACTTCATAGCGTCAACGTCCAACCCGCTATCTGTTTCATCAAGGATTACAAATCTGGGCTCGAGTAAACACATTTGTAAAATTTCATTGCGTTTTTTTTCTCCTCCCGATGCACCAACATTGACCGGCCGTTTCATCATTTCGTCACTAATTTCTAAATCTTTTGCTATTCCACGTACAAGCTTCAAAAAGTCTGCTGCATTGAGCTCTTCTTGACCTCTTGTTTTTCTTTGTGAATTTAAAGCGGTTCTGAGAAAATTCATATTACCAACTCCAGGTATTTCTATTGGATATTGAAATGCCATAAAAATTCCAAGCGCCGCTCGTTCCTCTACCTCAGCGTCCAACAAATCACTTCCGTCAAAATTAACAGTACCACTATCAATAATGTATCCATCTTTCCCTGCAAGAACACTCGATAGTGTTGATTTCCCTGACCCATTTGGTCCCATTACAGCATGAACTTCGCCTGGTTTAATGGAAAGTGATAAACCCTTAATTATCTGTTTTTCTTCTTCTTCCAAAGAAACTTTTAAATCATCGATGTTTAACATATTATCCAACGGAACCCTCTAAAGAGATTGCAACTAATTTTTGTGCCTCCATTGCAAACTCCATTGGGAGTGCTTGTAATACCTCCTTACAAAACCCATTCACGATCAATGCTACAGCGTCTTCTTCTCCAATCCCCCTTTGCATACAATAAAAGAGCTGATCTTCATCTACCTTTGACGTTGTGGCTTCATGTTCAGCTCTCGCGGTACTATTATTTACCTCAATGTAGGGAACAGTATGCGCTCCACATTTATTGCCGATGAGTAGACTATCACATTGGGTAAAATTTCTTGAGTTTTGTGATCTACCCCCAATTTGTACGAGTCCTCTATATGTGTTTTGAGCTTTTCCAGCACTAATTCCCTTGGATACAATTCTACTATTTGTGTTTTTTCCAAGATGTATCATCTTAGTGCCGGTATCGGCCTGTTGCATGTTATTGGTGATAGCTATTGAGTAGAACTCACCAGACGAGTTATCACCTTTTAAAACACAAGACGGATATTTCCAGGTTATTGCAGATCCTGTCTCTACCTGTGTCCACATGACTTTGGAATTTTTACCCCTACAATCAGCACGTTTAGTAACAAAGTTGTAAATACCACCAACCCCGTTCTCATCGCCTGGAAACCAATTTTGTACTGTAGAATATTTAATTTCCGCTTGGTCAAGGATAACGAGCTCTACGACGGCAGCATGCAACTGGCTTTCATCCCTTTGTGGCGCAGTACAGCCTTCCAAATAACTTACGTAGGAGTTGTCATCCGCTATAATCAATGTTCTCTCAAATTGTCCAGTGTTTTCAGCGTTTATTCTAAAGTAGGTCGACAACTCCATAGGACATCTTACTCCTTTAGGAATGTACACAAATGATCCATCAGAAAAAACAGCAGCATTGAGACAAGCAAAAAAGTTATCTGATATTGGTACAACGGATCCTAGGTACTTCTTAACTAAGTCAGGATATTCCTTTATGGCTTCTGATATTGAACAAAATATAACCCCGACAGATTTTAACTCCTCTTTAAAAGTTGTCCCGACCGAAACACTATCAAAAACCGCATCAACCGCGACCTTGCGATTTTCTGACTTATCTTCAGGATTTTCTTCAATTACACCAGCGAGTTTCTTTTGCTCGGTTAATGGAATTCCTAGCTTTGAGTAGGTTTCAAGAAGTTTTGGATCTACCTCATCTAAGCTTTTTGGCTTTTCTTTCATATTGGCAGGCCGGGCATAATAATACTGATCTTGAAAGTCGATTTCAGGAATTTTTAACAGCGCCCAATCGGGCTGTTTAAGTTTCTTCCATCTATTAAATGCCTTTAGTCTCCAATCGAGCATCCACTTAGGTTCATTATTCTTTTTTGATATAAGTTTAACAATATCTTCATTTAATCCTAAAGGAGCATACTCTGTCTCTATATCTGTTGAGAACCCATATTTGTAAGCATCCCCAACAGATTTTACTGTTGAAAGAGTTTCCTTATCGATTACGTCCCTTACCTCATAATTATCTGTCATTTATGTAGATTCCCTGAATTTTTATGTCTTGAATATAATTGTTTCCATGAGAAAATAAAGGCTTCAATATCACTTTTTTTTGTATTGGGTCCCAATGATACCCTAATTGAACAGCTTGCAAGATCTCCCCCGTATTTCATCTCCTTTAATAGACTTATTTCACTTAATTTTCCAGACGAACATGCTGTGCCCGATGAAACACTGAAACCTTCAAGGTCTAAAGCGATCACTTGGCTTTCGCCTTTCCAACCTGGGGTTATAATGCAGGATGTATTCGGTAGTCTCTTTTCTTTTTCGCCAACTATTATCGAGTTTTTTGAGATTTCTCTTACTTCATCCTCTAGCATATCTCTTAAAATCTCAATTCTTTTCCATATACCATCTTTAACTAGTTTAATAGAGTAGGCTAAGGCTTCAGAAAATGCAGCGATAAGCATAAAATTTTCGGTCCCTGCTCTTAATCCAAATTCTTGGTTTCCACCTAAAATTGTAGATTCAATTAAATCCTCGTTTTTAACAAAAAGTACCCCTACCCCTTTTGGTCCACAAACTTTGTGCGAAGCCAAGAAAAATGCTTGAGGCTGAATCTCGTTAAATTTAAGATCTATTTTTCCGATTGCTTGAACTGCATCAGTGCACGCTATGTCTTTGGGAACATTTTGTAATATACCAGTCTCTGAGTTGGCAATTTGCAAAGCCTGGTTATTTTTAGATGTATTTGAAGAAACTAGCCCATTTTTCTTCACCGGTATGGACACATCACACCACCTTTTTACACAATCGTGTTCAATAGCTGAACATTCCAATCTTTTATTATGTAAAAATAGCGCCGCAGACTCCGACGCGCCGGATGTAAAGATTATTGTACCGCTATCGAGACCTAGAAGGTCCATCACGTCATCTCTTGAACTTTCAATTATATTTCGTGCCTTTCTTCCTTCAAAGTGAACTGAGCTCGCATTACCTATCAAATCCAGATTTGAAATTAGGCTTCTTCGAGAATTTTCGCATAATAACGCGCTTGCGTTCCAATCAAAGTAACGTCTGCCATTTTGTAAGAGCGTCATTAAGCTTGCGCAAAACTTGATACTGCTTGACATGGCTCCATTGAGTCAGAGGCAACGTCTTCTAGTGAGATATTATGTAAAAATAGGTAAACTTGAGATGAAAACTGTTCCCAAAACTTTTCAGTTAAAACCAGCTCAAAAGGTTTTGGTAAAATCGTTGTTTCCATTTTATCGTTAATAGAAATTGCGGCGAAATTCTCATCAACGGCTTCCATAATGTCATGGATCCTTATATTTTTGGGGTGAGAATTTAAGCTAAATCCTCCCGATGCCCCTCTTACAGCTTTTACTAAACTTGCTTTACGCAACTTCATAAAAAGTTGTTCAAGGTAAGTTTGTGAAATGCCGGTTTCATTGGAAATCTCAGACACCGATACATTTGAGTTGAAGTCTTTTCTAGCAATATATGCCATCGCTATCAAAGCGTATTTACCTTTAGTGCTTAGTCTCATGCTTAAAAATTACAAATAAAAACTAAGTTATGTTTAAAATAGCTTGACTTAGAGGTCAAGCAATTAGTAACTGTAGGTCATTGAATGATAAAGGAACTTCAATGCCTGAAGTAAACATATCTGGTCCAAGCGGTAGGCTCGAGGGTCGATTTCACCCTCAAAAAAATACTGATGCTCCCGTAGCCATAGTATTACACCCGCATCCAAAGTTTGGCGGCACTATGAATAACCGTGTTGTTTACAATCTTCACTACTGTTTCTTTAATCTTGGGTTTTCGTGTTTAAGATTTAATTTTAGAGGTGTCGGCAAGAGCGAAGGAGAATTTGATGATGGGTTAGGAGAATTGGCAGATGCAGCGTCAGCTTTAGATTTTCTACAAGCAAATTCACCAAATTCAAGCGGTTGCTGGGTAGTTGGTTTTTCTTTTGGTTCTTGGATAGGTATGCAGCTATTGATGAGAAGACCGGAAATAAGTGGTTTTATATCGGTATCACCTCCTGCCAATACATACGACTTTAGCTTCTTAGCTCCCTGCCCTTCGTCAGGACTGATTATAAATGGTAGTTTGGATCGCCTCGTACCTCCATCTGATATAAAGAATTTATCAGATAGGCTAAAACTTCAAAAAGGGATCAAAGTTTCTCACAAAGAAGTTGAAGGTGCTGATCATTTCTTTACCAACTTTGAAGAAGAAATGACAAAAGCAGTCAATGAGTATCTCGCTACTAGGTTAGATTTATAAATTATTGTGGGTTAATGTTAAAAAGTAATATTCTGAATAATTTGAAAACCCGTGGCTTTATTAATGACTGCACTGATTTAACAGGTCTCGATAAGCTGTTGAGCACTTCAAAAGTGACCTGTTATATCGGGTACGACGCTACTGCTTCTTCCCTTCATGTGGGCCATCTTATGAATATAATGATGCTAAGGTGGTTTCAAAAAGATGGTCACCGGGTAATCACTTTGTTAGGAGGCGGCACAACAAAAATAGGAGACCCTTCGTTTAGGAAAACAGAGAGACCATTGATAACTGACGAAACAATAAATGCTAATTTACTAAGTCTCAAATTGATATTTTCTAAATACCTAAATTTTTCGTCTGATTTCCCAGGCGCACTTATGCTAAATAATGATGATTGGTTAAGCAAGCTAAACTACTTGGATTTTCTGAGAGATACTGGGAAGCATTTTTCAATTAACAGAATGCTTAGCTTCGAATCAGTTAAAAGCAGGCTACAAAAAAATGACCCTTTAAGCTTTCTAGAATTCAATTACATGATATTACAAGGCTACGACTTTTACAAACTGAACTACGACTATCAATGCATTCTTCAAATGGGCGGATCTGATCAATGGGGAAATATAGTCAATGGCATTGAGTTAACTCGGCGCATGAATGGCAATAGACTTTTTGGTTTGACCTCGCCATTGTTAACTAACTCTTCTGGTCAAAAGATGGGGAAATCGTCTAGTGGCGCTGTCTGGCTAAACGAAGAAAATCTCTCTCCTTATGAATTTTGGCAGTTTTGGCGGAATTGTGATGATGATGATATAGAGAAATTCCTTCTTCTTTTTACTGAATTTTCAATTGACAAAATTAAAGAACTGACTTCGAGGAAGGGTTATCGCCTAAATGAAGCAAAAATAGTTTTAGCAAACGAGGTTACTACACTATGCCATGGTAAAATTAAGGCCGAGGAAGCATTTGAAACATCAAAAGCAGTATTTAGCGAAAATATTGGGTCTTCTAAACTACCTACAATCGAGATCAACGCTAAAGATTGTCCTGAACATATTTCTATTACCAAACTAATGACGCTTTCAGGAGTGGTGAAGTCTGGAAAAGAAGCGAAGCGATTAATAAATGAGAACGCAGTAAAGCTAGACGGAAGGACAGTAAAAGACATTACTGAAAAGTTTGAGAAAACTAATTTTGCCGATCCTCAGCAACTTTCAATAGGGAAAAAGAAACATTTCAACATCGTCATTTTCTAATCTTATTTTTCAAGGTAAACCTTTTTCATAAAGTCCGGCTTGTCGACAGCGCCATTTCTTTTCAAATCACCTTTCTTTATTTTTGATAATACGTCCATTCCAGAACTAACCTTGCCAAAAACCGTGTAATTATTATCTAGATGAGGAGCAGGCTGGAACATGATAAAAAATTGACTATTAGCCGAATTCGGATTGTTTGATCGTGCCATGCCAACAGTACCTTCGACAAAGGCCGTATCAGAGAATTCAGATGGCAAGTCCGGCAATGAAGAGCCTCCTCTACCAACCAGCTCAGGATTAAACGCTTGCGTTTTGCCAAACTTCACATCACCCGTTTGGGCCATAAAGCCTTCGATTACTCTATGGAATACGACGCCATCGTACGCGCCTAAATTAACCAAAGTTTTTATTCTTTCGACATGCAAGGGAGCCAAATCTGGCAGCAGTGTTATTTCAATTTTTCCACTAGCTTCACCTCCTACTTCAATTACAAGATTATTTTCTGCAAAAGCGCACCTACAGATAAGTATGCAAAAAAATATATTTACAAGAACTTTTTTAGAAAAAAAATATCTAAACATTTTTAATTGTCTTTATGAAATCTGGGTCATCAACCTTTCCGTTATCCAACTGATCCCCTTTTTTTATTTTATCTACTACGTCCATACCTTTCAATACTTTTCCCCAGACCGTATATTGGTTGTTTAAATGCATACTATCTTCAAGCATAATAAAAAACTGGCTATTGGCAGAATTTGGGTTTTGTGATCGAGCCATGCCCACAATACCCCTGACAAACGGCTCAGAAGTGAATTCGGCTTCTAGATCAGGCAAGTCTGAACCTCCCATTCCGACACGATCACTTTGGAACCCATTTTTTAAAGAACCATACTGGCCATCACCCGTTTGAGCCATAAAGCCGTCAATCACTCTATGAAACACTACATCATCAAAAAATTTATCTTTTGACAGCTCTAATATTCTCTTGCAATGATTTGGAGCGAGATCATTTAACAGTTCTATCGTAATTTTTCCTTTATTTGTCTCTAAAACTATATTTTGTTTGGCACTTTTTTTTGTTACTTTTTTTTTCTTTAATGCCATTTCTAATCCTTTTTTTTGTTTTTATATTTATTATTTATTGCAATAGCAATGTCTTCAGTTACAAATTTGTCTATGTTACCACCTAGCTTAGCAATTTCTTTCACCAATCTAGATGCAATGGCTTGACAACCTGCATCTGCCATCAAGAAAACTGTCTCTATTTTATTATCTAAAACTCTATTCATTCCAACCATCTGGAACTCATACTCAAAATCTGATACTGCCCGTAACCCTCTTATCAAAATTGAGGCACCTACGTCTTTTGCGCACTCTATTAGTAAATTTTTAAAGGGATGTACCACAATATCCACTTTCAATGACCTTAAATTAGCTATTTCTTTTTCTACAAGCTGCACTCTTTCTTCTAAAGAAAATAAAGGGTTCTTATCATTATTTATAGCCACTCCTATTACTAACTTATCGACGAGTGTTGAAGCCCTACTTATTATATCTATATGCCCAAGCGTTAAAGGGTCAAAAGTACCTGGGTACAATCCTACTCGCATTATATTTTCCTTCTTTCTAAAGCTTTTTATCAGACAATTTACAAACAATAGGACTTAAAAATGCTCCTGTAAAACTTTCTTTCACAGTCGCTATATGTTCAGGTGTGCCATGACACACCACTTCACCACCTTTATCTCCGCCTTCTGGTCCAATATCAATTACGTAGTCAGCTGTTTTGATCACATCCAAATTGTGTTCAATAACAATAACTGTGTTACCTTTCTCAACAAGCTCATGCAGAATTTCAAGTAATTTTTTAATATCATGGAAGTGCAACCCAGTTGTAGGCTCGTCTAATATATATAAAGTTGATCCTGAGCTTCTTCTTGCAAGTTCTTTTGCAAGCTTTACCCTCTGCGCTTCTCCTCCTGACAAAGTTGTCGCCTGTTGACCCACTTTAATATAACCTAGGCCAACTCTTTTAAGAGTTGACATTTTTTCTCTAATAGAAGGCACCGCTTTGAAAAAATCTTCAGCTTCGTTTACTGTCATTTCTAAAACATCTGAAATGTTTTTATCCTTGAATTTTATTTCAAGCGTTTCTCTATTATACCTCTTGCCAAGACATTGGTCGCATTCCACATAAACATCGGCAAGAAAATGCATCTCTATCTTAATTAGCCCATCACCTTGACAAGCCTCACAACGGCCACCTTTAACGTTAAAAGAAAAACGTCCTGGCATGTACCCTCTAGCTTTTGACTCTGGCAAGCCCGTAAACCAATCCCTTATATGCGTAAAAGCACCTGTGTAAGTAGCAGGATTAGATCTTGGTGTTCTCCCTATTGGAGATTGATCTATATCTATAACCTTCTCAAAATTCTCTAAACCTTCAATTTTTTCAAATTTTGCGGGAGTTTGTCTGGAGCCGTTAAGTTTCGAGGCTGCCGCTTTAAAGAGAGTTTCTATTATTAAAGTCGACTTTCCTCCCCCTGATACACCCGTTACGCAAATAAATAATTCTGTTGGGAAAGAAATATTTATGTTTTTGAGATTATTGCCACTTGCTCCTGTTAATTTTACCTCGGATTTTGAATTAATTCTTCTTTTTGCCGGCACAGGTATGCTCTCTTTTCCAGAAAGATAAAGACCAGTAAGCGACTTCTCACTTTTTATAACATCTAGAGGTGTGCCCTCTGCAACGATATATCCACCCTGAACTCCCGCACCAGGACCAAGATCAATAACATGATCAGCTTCTCTTATTGCTTCTTCATCATGCTCAACCACTAAAACTGAATTACCTTGTGCTTTTAAATCTTTGAGCGTTTTGATTAACCTTCTATTATCTCTCTGGTGTAATCCAATTGAAGGCTCGTCTAAAACATAAAGTACACCTGTTAAGCCAGAACCTATTTGACTTGCTAATCTTATCCGCTGACTTTCTCCCCCAGACAATGTACCTGAGGCTCGACTTAAAGTTAAATATTCTAGACCAACATTATCTAAAAAAGTTAGCCTGCTGGAGATCTCTTTTATAATAGCGCTACCAATTTGAAGATGAGACTTAGAGAGAGTTTTTCTCAGTGATTCTATCCATGCAAGCAACTGCTTAATCGACTTATCGCAACACTCTCCGATGTTTTGTTGCGCTACCCTTACGCAGAGAGCCTCTTGTCTTAGCCTGTAACCGTTACATTTTGAGCAAGGTTTATCACTTCTGTATCTTTTAAACTCTTCTAATAACCAAGGTTCAACAGTTTCATCAAATCTACGTTTTAAGTTAGAAATTACTCCTTCAAATGATTTTTTAGTAGTATAAACTCGCCCTCCATCATCAAATCTGAAGTTGATTTTCTCTCCCTCATTACCGTATAGTAAAATTTTTTTTATTTTTGTATCAAGGTCCCTCCAAGGAGCATCAGGATTAAATTTATAATGTTTCGATAAAGCCTCAACCGTCTGTCTGTAATATGGATTGGAACTCCTTGCCCAAGGAATAATGGCTCCATCATATACGGATAGTTTCTCGTCTATAACTATTAAGCTTTCATCAAATTGGTCTTGGCGACCAAGACCATCGCACGCTTCACATGCGCCAGTGGGCGCATTAAAAGAGAATAGTCTCGGTTCAATTTCGCCTAAACTAAAACCAGAAACAGGGCATGCAAATTTTTCAGAAAATAAAAGAGAGTCTTTTTGTTGATCCTCTTCGAAAACATCAACAACAACTATACCTTCAGAAATATCTAAAGCTGTTCTTAAACTATCGGCAAGCCTCTCGCCGATCCTATCTCCAGAACTTGCAATCAAACGATCGACGAGTACATCTATATTATATCGATATTTCTTGTCTAATGTCGGTATCTCATCAATGTCATAAAGATCTCCATTGACCCTAACCCTCTGAAAACCTTTTTTAATTATCTCATTAATTTCTTTTTTAAATTCTCCTTTCCGATCTTTCACTAAAGGAGAATATATATATAACTTTAGTCCCGATTTAAGTTTCAATATTATGTCTACCATATCGGAAATTTGTTGGGCTTTTATGGGTTTTCCGGTAGCTGGACTGTAAGGCACACCCACTCTGGCAAAGAGTAATCTCAGATAATCATAAATTTCGGTAACTGTCCCAACAGTTGAACGGGGATTCTTACTTGTAGTTTTTTGCTCAATAGAAATGGCTGGTGATAATCCGGATATACTTTCAACATCTGGTTTTTGCATCATGTTTAAAAACTGTCTCGCATAAGCCGAAAGGCTCTCCACATAGCGACGCTGGCCTTCTGCATATATTGTATCGAATGCTAGTGATGATTTCCCAGATCCCGACAAACCGGTAAGTACAACCAACTTATCTCTTGGAATATCAACATCTATCGATTTCAAATTATGTTCTTTAGCAGAACGAACTTTAATATGTGAGATAGAATCCAAAGAAAATCCTCCTGATCCTCAATTAAAGCAAATAGCAAATATTTAAAGTACTTTTTAATATTGACCTTGATACTTTGTTGAAAATTATATACTTCGATGTTAAAATTAGAGGAGCGAGGTTATGTCATGGCTGGAAGTTTAAATAAGGTCCTTCTTATAGGAAGATTAGGAAAAGATCCCGAATTGAGAGAATTTCCATCTGGAGGAAAGGTGTGTAATTTTTCCTTAGCTACGAGTGAAACGTGGAAAGATTCAAGTACTGGTGAGAGACAGGAACGCACCAGCTGGCATAATATAGCAATTTTTAACGAACGTCTTGCCGAGATAGCCGAGCAATACCTAAGGAAAGGCTCGCAAGTTTACATTGAAGGACAGTTGGAAACAAGAAAATGGCAGGATCAAGCGGGTAATGATCGATATACAACAGAAGTAGTTCTTAAGAATTTTAGGGGTGAGCTAACAATGCTGGGTGGAAGGTCTGATGATATGCCCAATATGTCGAATCAACAAAATGAAACACAGTCCTATCAATCAGTTGAACCAGGTAGATCTAGCCAGGATAATCTGGGTCCAGAAGATTTAGATGATGAGATCCCGTTTTAGTTTGACCATTTTTTCAGGAATTCTTACTTTTGACAGATAACGATAGTAACGAAGAACACTCAGAGGGTGATAAAACATTAATCGATAATAGCGTGTCACAAGTTTCGCTAGAATCAGAGATGAAATCTGCTTACCTAGACTACGCAATGAGTGTAATTGTGAGCAGAGCTATTCCAGATCTCAGAGATGGCTTAAAACCCGTTCACAGACGAATTCTATACTCGATGCATGAGACAAATAATACGTTCGACAGACCATATAGAAAATCTGCTCGACCTGTGGGCGATGTAATGGGTAAATATCATCCTCATGGAGACCAGGCTATCTATGACGCGCTAGTCAGAATGGCTCAAGATTTTTCAATGTCTTTGGTATTGCTAGATGGGCAAGGAAACTTTGGGTCAATTGACGGAGACTCCGCTGCTGCGATGAGGTATACCGAAGTTCGCATGGCGAATCCAACAGTAGCTTTGCTGGACGATATTGAAAAAGGCACTGTTGATTTCCAAGACAATTATGATGGAAAAGATATTGAGCCTAAGATTTTACCGGCAAAGTTTCCAAATTTATTAGTAAATGGTGCTGGGGGCATTGCAGTGGGAATGGCAACAAATATTCCTCCCCACAACATTGGAGAAGTGATAGATGCTACATTAGCCATCATAGAAGAACCCCAAATAGAAATTGAGGATTTGATGAGATTGTTGCCTGCCCCCGACTTTCCTACTGGTGGTATCATCTTAGGACAATCTGGTTCTAGACAAGCGTATTTATCTGGTAAGGGTTCAATAGTTATCAGAGCAAAACATTCCTTAGAGGAACAAAAAAAAGATAGGCTATCAATAGTGATAACTGAAATTCCATATCAGGTAAATAAGTCCTCGCTAGTCGAGAAAATTGCGGAGCTCGCAAGAGAAAAAAAGATCGAGGGAATATCACATGTTCAGGATGAGTCGGATAGGCTTGGAATTAGGGTTGTTATTGACTTAAAAAGGGATGCCACAGTGGAAGTGGTTTTAAACCAATTATATCGCTTTTCGCAGATGCAAACGAGTTTTGGTTTCAATCTTTTAGCCTTAGATAAAGGGAAACCAAGTCTCCTCAATTTAAAGAGTTTTTTGAATAAGTTCATTGAATTTCGAGAAGAAGTAGTTGCAAGACGAACCATTTTTGAACTTGAGAAAGCCAGAGAAAGAAGCCACCTTCTTTGTGGCTTAGCCGTTGCAGTTTCGAATGTTGATGAAGTCATTGCTATAATTAGAAATTCCGAAAATCCATCAAAAGCAAAAGAAACGCTTATGAATACTAAGTGGAAAGTAAAAGAGTTAGGCCAATATTTAGAACTTATTGATGACCCTTTTCATACAATTAACGAGGATGGAACTTATTTGTTGTCTGAACAACAAGCAAAAGCAATACTCGAGTTACGCCTTCAGAGATTGACAGCACTAGGAGCAACCGAAATAGGCAGTGAGCTAGAAGACTTAGCAGATAAGATAAGAATCTGCTTAGATATTTTAAAATCAAGAGAACGAATAAGAAAAATAATTTCTGAAGAACTTAGGGAAGTCAAAGAAAGCTACGCTATTCCAAGAAGGTCGGAAATTCAGGAATTTGAGGGAGACTTTGAAGATGAAGACCTTATCGAGAAAGAAGAGATGGTCGTTACAGTTACGAGAGAGGGATACATTAAAAGAACAGCATTATCTGAGTACAGAGAGCAAAAACGTGGTGGCAAGGGTACTCAAGGCATGAATACAAAGGAAACTGATGTGGTAACTAATCTATTCGTTACCAATACACATACACCTTTATTATTTTTTTCATCAGATGGTTTTGTATACAAGCTTAAGACTTGGCGCCTACCGCAAAGTGGTAGAAGCTCAAAAGGTAAAGCTATTGTAAACCTGCTACCAATAAATTCGTCTTCGAGAATTACAACTATATTACCAGTTGAAGCAGAGGAGGAAACTTGGAAAGACCTTCAAATATTTTTTGCAACCTCTACGGGTAACGTTCGAAAAAATGCATTGTCAGACTTCACAAATGTAAAAGCAAATGGAAAAATTGCTATGAAATTGCCTGAAAACACCACACTAGTTGGTGCACAGATTTGCAAAAATGATAATGATGTACTGCTTACCACTGCAAAAGGAAAAGCCATTCGTTTTAATACAGAGGATGTACGAATTTTCAAGGGGCGCGATTCCATTGGCGTCAAAGGAATAACTTTAAAGAAAAATGACACAGTCATATCTATGGCTGTATTAAAACACGTAGAGGTCAGTACAGAGGAACGATTAGCATATTTCAAAATGAGAAGAGCAATTACAGGCGAAGATAACGGAATTGAAAATGGAGAAGACTCCACATTAGTTTTAAGTCAAGATAGATATGTTGAGTTGGGTGCCTTGGAGGAATGGATATTAACAATTACGTCTCAAGGCTTTGGCAAAAGATCTTCAGCCCACGAATATAGAAGGTCGGGGCGTGGCGGTCAAGGCATCACATCTGCTAATCTTGAAAGAAGACAAGATAGCATTATAGCCTCTTTTACTGTGGAAGATGATGATCAAATAATGCTAGTTACATCTACGGGCCAAAGCATACGCTGCTCTGTATCTGAAATATCAAGGCAGTCGAGAAGTGCGTCTGGTGTAAAAGTATTTGATACCAAGGGAGATGAAAATGTCGTATCTGTCGCTTGGATAGCGGATACAACCGAAGACGCAGATTAAATGTCAGAGAAAAAAGTCGCTATAGTTGGAGGTGGACTAGCTGGAAGTGAAGCCGCTTGGCAGCTAGGTAGAATGGGTATATCATCAAATTTATACGAAATGAGGCCCAATAAAAAAACTCCCGCCCACAAGACTTCTTTGTTAGCAGAGCTAGTTTGCTCAAATTCGTTTAGATCAGATGACCACACCAATAATGCTGTAGGACAATTACATTGGGAGATGAGAGCTGCAGATGGGCTTATTATAACAACGGGCGACAAGGCACGTATACCAGCAGGGAGTGCAATGGCAGTTGATCGAATGAAATTTTCGTCAGAAATAACTGAGTTGATAAAAAATAATTCTTTTATAAACATAATACAAAAAGAGATAACAGACTTAAAACAATTAGCAGAAGACCACGTAATAATAGCTTCTGGTCCTCTTACGTCAAATAAGCTAGCACAATCTCTTATAAAACTGACTGGATCAAAAAATTTATACTTTTATGATGCTATAGCACCTACCGTCTACGCGGACTCTATTGATTATGAAAATACATGGTTTCAATCTAGGTATGATAAAGGAGATAGCATTGAAGAGAGGGAAGCTTACCTTAACTGTCCTATGACAAAGGATGAATATTATGAGTTTGTTTCTAAAATCTCTGAAAGTGATAAAGCCGACTTTAATGATTGGGAAGCAGATGTACCATTTTTTTCTGGATGTTTACCAATCGAGGTAATGGCATCAAGAGGAAGGGACACGCTTAGATTTGGACCGATGAAACCAGTAGGACTTACAAATCCATACAGTGACGTGAAACCATATGCTGTGGTTCAGCTTAGAAAAGAAAATAAGGAAGGCACTTTATTCAACATTGTAGGATTCCAAACAAAAATTAAGCATTCTAGGCAAGCAGAAATTTTGCGGTCAATTAATGGTTTGCAGGAAGCTAGGTTCGCGAGGTTGGGTGGAATACATAAAAATACTTTTTTGAATTCACCAGATATTTTAGATAAATACTTCCAATTAAAATCATACCCTCACATTAGTCTCGCAGGACAAATTACTGGAGTCGAAGGGTATGTAGAGAGCGCTGCTATTGGCTTGCTTGTGGGACGAATAGTTGGAGCAAAAATGCTGGGTAAAGAGGTAAAATT
>CACJWR010000012.1 GCA_902596985.1 uncultured Alphaproteobacteria bacterium | reverse complement strand
ATCCTGACAGTAAGAATATTTTCTAATAGTAGTCCAGAAATGGCTCTAAGGTACGGCACCATTGGTTCTGCAATACTTTTTATTGTAGCTGCGTATTTCACTATCACATCAGTTGGGGTATCGGCAAATGTATGGATAGCAGTTCTTATCGGCGCAATTGGTGGTATTGTGGTTGGACTGGTAACAGAATACTATACAGGAGGAAAGCCAGTTCGAAAAATTGCTGAAGGCGGAGAAACTGGTGCTGCTACTATAATGATTACAGGATTGGCTGTTGGCATGCAATCCGTTGCAATACCAGTGCTTGCGATAGTTGTAATCATTTTTACTGCAAACTTTTTCGCAGGCCTCTATGGCGTTGGAATGGCAGCTGTCGGTATGTTAAGTACGGTTGGAATTACAATGGCTATTGATGCTTACGGTCCTGTAGCGGATAACGCAGGCGGTATAGCGGAAATGTCAGAGATGGGAGACGAAACACGGGAGATAACTGACTCATTGGATGAGGTCGGTAATACAACTGCAGCAATTGGAAAAGGCTTTGCAATAAGTGCTGCAGCTCTTGCCGCTTTGGCATTGATAAGTGCATACATAGAGAAAATCAGCGGAAGCGACAGCAGTTTTGTGCTAGCTATTAATGATCCTTTAGTTTTAGCAGGTATGTTCCTTGGCGGCATTTTCCCATTTCTGGTTAGTTCAATGACAATGACTGCAGTTGGTGATGCAGCCTTCGATATGATAAAAGAGATCAGGCGTCAATTTAAAGAAATTCCTGGCCTTCTTGAAGGGAAAGCAAAGCCAGATACTGCAAAATGCGTAGACATCGCAACAAAAGCAGCGCTAAGAAAAATGATAGCTCCTGGTGCATTAGCGGTTTTAGCCCCAGTTGTGGTAGGAACAATTTTAGGCCCTAAAGCATTGGGGGGAATGCTTGGAGGAGCGCTTATATGTTGTGTAATGATGGCCCTGATGATGGCTAATGCTGGAGGTGCTTGGGATAATGCAAAAAAATATGTTGAAAAAGGCAACCTCGGTGGGAAAGGCTCTGAGGTACACAAAGCTGCAGTGGTTGGTGACACTGTAGGTGATCCTTTGAAAGATACTTCAGGACCTTCAATGAATATTTTGATAAATGTGATGGCTATCGTTAGCTTGGTTATTGCCCCATTACTCGTATAAAATATAATGTTAAGGCTTTACTATTTAAGTAGAGCCTTAACAATCCCGGATGCTTTACCAAAATCCATTCGACCGCTGAACTTTTCTTTCAACTCGCTCATTACCTTACCCATATCTTTAATAGTTAATTGCTCTTGAGCATCAATTAATTTTGATATTTCTATATGAATTTCCTCGTCGGTAAGTTGATTAGGTAAAAATTCTTGAATAATTTTAATCTCTTCTCTCTCTCTCTCAGCAAGCTCAATTCTGCCACCTTCCTCATATTGAATGATACTTTGTTTTCTTTGTTTAACCATATTTGATAGGATCAATATGATTTCGGCGTCACTTACACCTTCAGTATTCTCCTCTGACCTAACTGCAATATCTCTGTCCTTTATCGCTGCATTTATCAGCCTTAAAGTAGCTACTCGCTGTTTCTCCTGCGATTTAATTGCTTCTTTTAAGTTTGCATCTAATTCCGATCTCATAATTACCTCTCTATATTCGGGTCACCATCTTACTTCAAAATTATAAGATCGTCTGTGTAACAATTTAATCTTTTATTTGCAATGAAAAAGAATTACTCATAGTTTGTGAAGATTATTAATAATTCTACTAATGAGATATGAAAAAATTTTCTGGTTTATTATTATTGGAAGATGGTACAGCTTGGGATGCAATTGGCTTTGGCAAGGAGGGCTTTGGTATAGGTGAATTATGTTTCAATACCTCTATGACTGGTTATCAAGAAATAATTTCAGACCCATCTTATGCTGAGCAAATAATTACTTTTACATTTCCACACATAGGAAATGTAGGCACAAATAGTGATGATAACGAGTCTCGGAACCCGATGGCGACAGGTATAATAACACGTGCAAAACCTACTGAGCCGTCAAACTGGAGAAACGAACTCTCCTTTGATCTTTGGCTTGGCCGCAATAATATAACCGGAATTTATGGGATTGATACTCGGGCTTTGACTAGAAGGATAAGAGAATTGGGAGCTCCTAAGGCCATAATACATTTTAACAAAAATGGTGACCATAACGTGAAATTCCTTAGACAAGAGTTAGCTAATTGGCCTGGAATACAAGGAAGAGATCTCACCAGTAAAGTTAATTTAATTAATGAACTAAAAAAGAAAAACAAAAAAAATCTAAGCAATAACTCAGCAAAAGTGCTGGTATTTGATTTTGGAACAAAACTAAATATAATGAATTCTCTTAAAAATCATAAAATAGAAGTTCAAACAATATCAGGTCATTCTACTTTTGACGAAATAATGGCATCAAAACCACATGGGATATTGCTTTCAAATGGACCTGGAGACCCTGCTGCTACCAACAAATTTACTAATAAAGTACTTAAAAAACTGGTTAGAGATACCTCTATTCCCATTTTTGGAATTTGCTTGGGCCACCAGCTGTTAGGCCTCGCTTTGGGTGCAAAAACAGAAAAAATGAACCATGGCCACCATGGGGCAAATCATCCAGTATTAGATCTTAGAACTGGTAGAGTTGAAATCACGTCAATGAACCATGGATTTGCGATCAATACTGAAAGTTTACCACAAAATATTTTTGAAAGCCACGTATCTCTCTTTGATGGATCGAACTGTGGGATAGAGCATAAAGATAAGGATATATTTTCTGTCCAATATCACCCCGAGGCAAGTCCAGGCCCACACGACAGCCTCTATCTATTCAGTAAATTCGTTAAAATGGTAATGAAATATAAAAATAATGAACGAAAAAAAATATCCTAGCGTTATCATTTCAGGACTTGGAATATCTGGTTTAATCACCGCCTCTTTGCTTTGCAAAGAAAAAATTAAGGTTGAGTGCTTTGAGCCAATTGACATATCCAAATTTCACGCAGATCAAAGAACCACTGCTTTTCTTAACCCTGCAATAGGGATTTTTAAAGAGATAGGTATTTGGGGGGAAATAGAGCCCTTCTCCCAACCGCTTAAAGAGATGGAAATAATTGATGCTGGTAACAAAGAAAAAGCAATGCCAGCTAGCGTCGTATTTGAGCCGAAAGAAGTCAACGTTGAAAATTTTGGGTTTAACGTACCTAATGGCATATTGCGATTGGAGCTGTTAGGCTGGCTAAAAAAAAACAAAAATTTTGTTTTGAACATTGGAGACCCAATAGTTAAACATTATGCCTTTGATGACAATATTGTTGTTAGGACCGAAAAAGGCAAAGAGCTTAATGGGAAATTATTAATATCTTGTGAAGGGAAAGAAAGCGCAATAAGGAAAAGAGAGAAAATAAATACCATTAAAACCTCTTACAACCAGTTGGCAATGGTCTTTCAAGTTTCTCACTCAAAGAAACACAAAGACAGGACTACTGAAATACTGGATGTTGGCGGACCTTTTACGATAATTCCACTTCGAGCCTCTTCAAAACAATCAAAGTCAACTGTTGTTTGGCTGGATAATTCTGAAGTTATCAATGAAGCATACAGTTTAGAGAATGCAGAATTTGACACTCTTATCTCAAAAAAAAGCTTAGGTATTAGGGGAGATATAAAGCTTGTAGGTAAGAGGCAGACATGGCCCGTATCCTCGCAATTCTCAAAAACTCTTATAAGTAAGAGAACTGTTCTCATTGCTGAAAGCGCTCATGTAATGCCTCCAACTGGTGCCCAAGGCCTTAATACTTCCGTTGAAGATATTATTGCTCTTCACAATATATGCAAAAAGGCCCTTAAAAATAATGAAGATATAGGATCAGATAGCGTTTTGAGACAATATAACACAAAAAGATTTCCTCTGACTGGAAGCAAAGTTTTTGGTATCCACCTACTAAACAAAATCTCGATGACAGAAAATAGTTTCCTTAGAATTGCGCGGAAAAATTTTTTAATGTATTTAAATCAAAGTCCTTTACTTAGAAAGACCCTAATGAAAGCTGGCTTGGGGAAATAAATTGGAAAAAGTATATTTTGTACTGGTGAAAAAATAAAAATAGTTTAAAACAATCCAAAGGAAAGGAACTTATCATGAAGGTATACTATGATCACGACTGTGATGTTAATCTTTTAAAAAAAATGAACATCGTAATCCTTGGTTACGGTAGCCAGGGCCACGCTCACGCATTGAATTTAAGAGATTCCGGGATGAGCAATATAGTGGTTGCACTGAGAGATGGTTCCAGATCAATAAAGAAAGCTGAAAGTCAAGGTTTTAAGGTCATGAACATAGAGGATGCATCTAAATGGGCAGATTTAATTATGTTCACTATGCCTGATGAACTACAAGCTGAAACATATAAAAATTTTGTGAAAGATAATCTTAAAGATGGCGCAGCAGTTGCGTTTGCACATGGCCTAAATATTCACTTCGGGTTAATAGAACCAAAACATACCATTGACGTTATAATGATGGCACCTAAGGGGCCTGGCCATACTGTTAGGGGAGAGTATGTTAAAGGAGGAGGTGTACCTTGCTTAGTTGCAGTTAACAATAATGCATCTGGTAAGGCAATGGATATCGGATTAGCCTACTGTTCAGCGATTGGAGGGGGTCGTTCAGGAATTATAGAAACAGATTTCAAGCAAGAATGTGAAACAGACCTTTTCGGAGAACAGGCCGTACTTTGTGGTGGATTGGTAGAATTGATTAGGGCTGGTTTTGAAACACTTGTTGAAGCAGGGTATGACCCGGAAATGGCTTATTTCGAATGCCTTCATGAAGTTAAACTTATAGTTGACCTCATTTACGAAGGGGGTATAGCCAATATGAATTACTCGATTTCAAATACAGCAGAATATGGCGAATATGTTTCTGGAAAAAGAGTGCTTCCTTATGGCGAAACAAAAAAGAGAATGAAAGGTATTCTCGAGGATATTCAGTCAGGGAAATTTGTTAGAGACTTCATGCAGGAAAATTCGGTTGGTCAACCATTTTTCAAAGCTACCAGAAGAAATAATGACTCTCACCAAATAGAAAAAGTTGGGGAGCAGTTAAGAGCAATGATGCCGTGGATACAAAAGGGTAAAATGGTCGATAAGGATAAGAACTAGAATATGTCAAACGTTTTATTGATAAGCCATTTAATAGTTACCGTTTTTCTAATACTTGTTGTTCTATTTCAAAGATCAGAAGGTGGAGGTTTGGGCATGGGTTCTGACAATCAAGGTTTTGGAACTGGAACAAAATCAGCGAACCCCTTATCGAAGCTAACTTGGTTTCTGACAGCTTTGTTTTTTTTGATAGCTATTTTGCTTACAATTATTTCTATAAATAGTGGTTCAAATAAGTCAGTTTTCGAGGAATCAGAAGAGGCAGCGGGCTCTAACAAAAAAGAATTAACGCCAGAGTTACCAGACTTAAAGAAGTTTAAAAGTACCGACGGTGTTTTAACGCCTCCTACCGAATAAAAATGAACTATCACCTTGTGAGTTTTGCTATTCTAAAATAAACTTGGTCGATAGTTCTATTTGAAAGATTCATATTGGCGTATTTTATTTTTATCACCGGAGGTGTTGTGTCTTCTTTAGGTAAGGGGCTTACATCAGCCTCATTAGGCGCGCTTTTACAGGCAAGAGGCTTTTCAGTAAGACTAAGGAAACTCGATCCATATTTAAATGTAGATCCTGGTACGATGTCACCTTTTGAGCACGGAGAAGTATTTGTTACTGATGATGGCGCTGAAACAGACCTAGATCTGGGACATTACGAGAGATTTACAGGAGTAGCAGCTCAAAGTACAGACTCTGTTTCTTCTGGTCGTATATACTCTACGGTCCTCGAGCGCGAAAGAAAGGGGGACTATCTGGGAGAAACCATACAAGTGATCCCTCACGTAACAAATGAAATAAAAAAATTCCTTGCTCTACACGAAGACGAAGTCGACTTCATGCTTTGTGAAATAGGTGGAACCATAGGAGATATTGAAGGTCTGCCTTTTTTTGAGGCTATCCGTCAATTCTCCCAGGAAAAGAGAACCAATTCCTGCATTTTTGTACATTTAACGCTGCTACCTTTTCTGTCGTCATCAGGCGAACTAAAAACAAAACCAACACAGCACTCTGTCAAGGAATTAAGGTCTATTGGCATAAGTCCAGATATATTAGTTTGTCGATCGGAAGTACCAATTCCTAAGAAAGAGAAAGAAAAAATCGCACTCTTCTGTAATGTTGATGAAAAAAATATTATCGCAGCTAATGATCTTGAAACAATTTATGAAGCTCCAATTGCTTTTTTTGATGAAGGACTAGATGATGCAGTTCTTCAAGTTCTCAACTTGAAATCTAAAAAAGAGCCTGACTTAAATATTTGGAATGATGTTAGCTCAAGATATCGTAGCTCGGAGGGATCGGTTAAAATTGCTGTTGTTGGAAAGTATACAAAGCTTGAAGATGCCTATAAGTCGTTGTCAGAGGCTCTTATTCATGGAGGTTTAGCTAATAAAACAAATGTAGAGGTAACATGGCTGGAATCTGAAGATTTTGAAAAATCGGCTCAAACAAAGCGATTAAATAAGTTTGACGGCATATTGATACCAGGTGGATTTGGGAAAAGAGGAACCGAAGGAAAAATTAAAGTGATAAAATATGCAAGAGAAAAACAAATTCCCTTCCTAGGAATTTGTTTAGGCATGCAATTACTAGTAATAGAGTATGCAAGAAATTGTGCTGGCCTTAAAGAGGCTAATTCTGAAGAATTCGATGAGAAATCAAATAGCTCTGAAGATCACTTAATCTATCATCTTTCCAAATGGGTTAAAGATCAAAAAGTTGAAATTAGAAGTAAAGTCCAAAATAAAGGTGGGACAATGAGGCTGGGAGCCTTCCCTGCAAAAATAAAAAAAGGGACGATGGCTTATTCGATTTATAAAAAAACAATTGTCTCAGAAAGGCATCGGCATCGATTCGAGGTTAATGTTAAATACCAAGAAGCCCTCGAAGACAATGGTCTAACTTTTTCTGGATTTTCACAAGACGGATCACTTCCAGAGGTAGTAGAACTGTCTTCGCATCCATTTTTTCTAGGAGTACAATTTCATCCAGAGCTCAAATCCAAACCTTTCGAACCCCACCCTATTTTTTCAAATTTTATAAAAAAAGCTTTAGCGCAAACTCGATTAGTTTAAAGGAATATTATAAATGATAAATTATTATGATTGGGCAGAACATCAGTCAAAGATGCATTCAAATAAAGTTGCTATCAGGGACTATTCTCTCAACAAGAAAATATCATACAAAGAATTGAACTTATCATCTTGTAAAATAGCCAATTTTCTGCAGAACATGGGCATTGGGCATAGCGATCGGGTTGCTATTTTGTCAAAGAACCATAGTATTTTCTTCGAACTCCAGTTTGCCTGTTCTAAAATTGGCTCAATTATGGTGCCTTTAAACTGGCGGCTCACAGCGAATGAATTAGCTTTTATATTAAACGATTGCGAACCAAGTTTACTTATTGTTGACGATTGCTTCAAACCAACAGGCGACCAACTTCGCTCGTTGATACCAAATATGATCATGCAATTTTTCAACTCAGACGATAAACCAAGTGAGTTTCAAGAGAATATTAAAAACTCCCCTAGTGATTTTAAACAAGTTTCCCTCACTCTAGATGACCTTATAATGATAATGTACACTTCGGGGACCACTGGACACCCCAAGGGTGCAGAGATAAATCATAAAATGCAATTGTTTAACGCTATTAACCTATCGGGGATAGCTAACCTGACTAGCAAAACTAAACAACTGGTTATACTACCTTTATTTCATACTGGCGGAATAAATTGTTATGCAAATCCAGTTCTTCACCAAGGTGGGGAAATTATAATTATGAGAGAGTTTGATCCGACGCATGCTTTAAAAGCAATAAATTCTGATGAACTTGCAATAACACATTTATTTGCCGTCCCAGCGCCTTTACAGTTTATGATGCAACATTCTGACTTTGAAACAACTGATTTTAGTAGGCTGGTAAATGTTGGTGTAGGCGGTGCACCATGTGCAGAAATTATAATTAAGACTTGGCAATCTAAGGGAATTGATGTGATTCAAGGATGGGGGATGACTGAAACAAGTCCTGCTGGAATTTTCTTAGCCGCTGAAGACTCTCTTAATAAGATAGGCTCTGCGGGGAAAGCTGTACTACATACCGCCATAAAGATTATAGATAAGAATATGAACCCAGTAGAACCAAACCAGGTAGGAGAACTTCTAATTAAAGGCCCAAATGTAACCCCTGGATATTGGAAGAATGAAAAAGCAACTAGAGAGTCATTTCACGAAGGTTGGCTAAAAACGGGCGACTTAGCTAAATTTGATGAAGACGGTTTTGTATTCATTGTTGACAGAGAGAAAGACATGTATATTTCAGGTGGAGAAAATGTTTATCCTGCTGAAGTAGAAAACATACTTTATCAGCTTGATGAAATCGCTGAGCTCGCTGTAATTGGGGTTCCTGATAAAAAATGGGGAGAGACAGGAAAACTATTCGTGGTTTTAAAAAAAAATAAAGAGTTGCCAGAAGAAAAAATAATAACACATTGTCTTAACAACTTAGCAAAATTTAAAATACCTTCTGAAATAGTATATGTTTCAGAGCTACCTAGAAACGCAACTGGAAAAGTTTTAAAACGCACTTTGAAAAAAATTACTGAAAAAAATGTTTAAAGATTTAATTAATTTGTTTACAAAGCCACAGGATCAAGTGAAGCAGTCTATTGATCAAACGGAGGTACTTGCGTTAACCGCAATATTCATCAGGATAGCTAAGTTGGATGGAAGTTTTGACACTAATGAACGAGAAAAAATTAAAGAGTTAATAAAAAAGAGATTTGAGTTCAATAATGAGAAAACTGAAAATTTGCTTGATATAGCAACTAGGCTAGAAGGCCAATCAAATGACAATGTTCAGTTTATTAAAGTAATAAAAGAAAGCATAGCTTATGAAGAAAGATTTAATTTGCTTAAAGATTCTTGGATATTAGTGATGGCAGACGGTAAGAGAACTTACGAAGAAGACGGTTTTATGAGATTATTTTGCAGTTTGCTCGGTCTTTCAGATAAAGATAGTGCTCTTGCAAGACAGTTTATATTAAAAGAACAAAAAAAATAATTGAGTACCTAAAATGACGCCCAAGGATCATTCTCCAATAATCATAAGAGCTCATGGTCTTACAACGAAAGAGTATAATCAAATTAAAAAAATATTGGATCGAATCCCAAACATTACAGAATTAGGAATTTTTTCTGCAATGTGGAACGAGCATTGTTCGTATAAGTCATCCAGAAAATGGCTTAAAGAACTTCCAACAGAAGGTAATCAAGTCATTTGTGGTCCTGGTGAAAATGCTGGAGTAGTTGCTATTGATGAGAGACTTGCACTGGCATTTAAAATGGAAAGCCATAATCACCCTAGCTATATTGAGCCTTTCAACGGAGCAGCGACAGGAGTGGGAGGAATATTGAGAGATGTTTTTACGATGGGAGCTAGACCGATTGCCGTTATGAACTCATTATCGATGGGATCAACTGACAAAATTGAAACCAAAGAAATTCTTCGTGGAGTTGTTAAAGGCATAAGCCACTATGGAAATTCTTTTGGTGTACCCAATGTAGGTGGCGAGCTTAGATTTCATGCTTCATATAATGGCAACTGCTTGGTTAATGCCTTTGCTGCCGGCATTGTTAATAGAAACGAGATCTTTTATTCAAAAGCGACAGGCATTGGTTCTCCGATAGTGTATATGGGTGCAAAAACAGGAAAGGATGGTGTTGGAGGGGCTAGTATGGCGTCCGAAAGCTTTGACTCAGATGACAAACTTAACAAAGCTAAACGACCTTCTGTTCAAATTGGAGATCCTTTTTTAGAAAAAAAGCTTATGGAGGCGTGTTTCGAACTTATGAGTAGCGGGTGTGTGATTGCAATACAAGATATGGGTGCTGCTGGATTAACATGTTCCTCAGTTGAAATGGGAGACAAAGGTAATCTTGGTATTTTTCTAAACCTAGATAAAGTCCCCATACGCGAGGATCGAATGACCGCTTACGACATAATGCTGTCGGAGAGCCAAGAAAGAATGCTTGCAGTAATAAAGCCTGGACATGAAGATCAAGCAAAAAAGATTTTTAGCAAATGGGACCTAGATTTTGCTGTGATAGGTAATACGATTGAAGAGGATAAGCTCTTAATTAATTTTGACAATAAAATTGTTGCCGACTTACCTCTTAAGTGTTTGTCCGATCAGGCACCCCAATATGACAGACCATGGACCTCCAATAAACAAAAGAAGTCGCATAGTAACATTCCAAGCATAACTATTCAAGAAGCAATAGAAGTTTTGCTGTCATCACCCAATCACTGTTCTAAACGATGGGTTTGGGAACAATATGATCATATGATACTAAATAATACTCTCAAGCGTCCCGGATTGGATGCTGCAGTTACTAGAGTTGATAAAACGAACTATGGGTTGGTATTTTCCTGTGACAGCAACCCGTTACTTTGTTCGATAAACCCCTTCGAGGGTGGAAAACAAGCTGTAGCAGAGTGTTACAGAAACATTATATCATCAGGTGGAACTCCAGTAGCAATTACCGATAATCTTAACTTTGGTAGTCCAGAAGATCCAGAAATAATGGGTCAATTTGTTAACTGCATTAAAGGAATTAAAAAAGCCTGTGTCGAATTAAATTTTCCTGTAGTTTCGGGAAATGTAAGCTTTTATAATCAGACCGATGGAAAATCAATTCTGCCAACCCCAACTATCGGAGGCGTGGGTCTAATAAAAAATATTTCAGATCATACTGCGGGAACGATAAATGAAAATGACTTTTATTATAAAATTGGTAAAACTGATGAAAAAACCACAGCATTAGCTCTTTTGAATGAGCTCTCTCAAGCACCAATTGAGAATGTAAATATAAACGTCAATTTGGAAGAAGAAAAGCGTAATGGACAATTTATTTTATGCCTATTTCGTGAAAAATTGATATCGAGTGCTCACGATGTATCCGATGGAGGGATAGCGCTCACGTTGTGCGAATTGGCAATTATCAATGATTTAGGTTTTATTGTGCCCGAGGGGTCAACAGAGTATTTTTTCAACGAGACCCAAGCGCGATATATTGTTAGTATAAACCCCTCAAAGGAAAAAGAGCTAATCTCTTTGGCTAGGGAAAAAGAGGTACATGTAACTAAATTGGGTGTCGCTAAAGGTACCAAACTTTGTTTTGGACAAAAATTTTTCAGTCTTGCTCATGTAAATGATCTTTACCACAACGTAATTAGTAATATGATGGAAAATAAGAATAATTTGAATTAACTAAACCAAAAAGGGAAAAAGCGTATGGCAATTAGTGCCGAAAAAATAAAGGAACTTATAAGGAAAAAATTTCCTCAGGCCGATATTGAAATAATTGACACTGCAGGCGATAGCAACCATTATTCCGCCATTATTGCCACGCAAGAGTTTCGAGGGAAATCCCGAATAGAGCAACATAAATTAGTTTATAAGGCATTAGAGGGGGCAATGGATGGGAGCAACGGAATTTTACATGCCCTTGCTTTGCAAACAAAAATAAAATAGGAGATAGAAAATGAATGATAACGTGAAATCTAGAATTGAAGCATTAATCAATGAGCATGACGTCGTGCTTTTTATGAAAGGTACATCAAAGATGCCGCAATGTGGTTTCTCAAGTAGAGTCGCCGGTATTTTAAATTATCTCCAAATTAATTTTAAAGATATAAATGTTTTAGAGGATGATGAGATTAGGCAGGGTATTAAAGATTTTTCTGATTGGCCAACAATTCCTCAGCTATACGTAAAAAATGCATTCATAGGGGGTGCAGATATAATTACAGAAATGACGATGTCAGGTGAGCTAGATCAATTATTTACGGAAAAGAGTGTGTCCTTTAGTCAAGAAGCGGCTGCAAGGATTAGAGAAGAAAACGCTTAAAATAATTTTGGTTGATCAGTTTCAATTTGTTGCGTTGAGTTCTCATCAGTAAGAAATATGTTTGGTTTTTTATCACTTAATTTTGAAACCGTTTCTAATTTAGCTACCATTTTTTCTACCAAGCTTTCTAGCTTTTGATAATCACTTTGTAGAGTATTTCTATGCCGTTCTAACTCTTGATTTTTGTTTTTTAGATCAACGAGCTCTTCTGATTTTTCTTTAAATCCTTTTGACTCAGTCTCTACATCTACTAAACGGTCGGCTATCATTAATGCAGAAAGTAGTAACATTTTTGACTCTGGGAGCCGGCCTAATTGAGATTGAATAGAATCAGCTTCTTCATTGATTAGTGCAGCTGCCTCTTTGACTTTCTCCTGCTCTTCGTTGTCACAGGCAACTGAAAAAGTACGGCCACCGATTGATATTTCTAATTCAGTCATTATTTATCTCTAAAATTTTTTTCAATTTCATAATTAGCTTATCTATCTCTTCAGCATCACTCTCCGCAGCCTTTTCTAACTTTCCAATTTTAATTAATAAATCATCAATTTTGTGGGTGTTTTTTTCTGCATCTTTATCTTTTTTATCAATATTGTTTGAAGCTTCACCCAAATTTTTATTTGCCAAGGCTAGTTCGAGCTTTTCTAAGGCAATTTCAAATCTTTTTTCTAATTTCACTAATTGAGTCATCGGATGATATTTCTACTATTATAACCGCTCTATTTGATTTAACACAAACCTTTTTCTAAAATACAAATATTAGATTTACTATACTAAAAAATTACATATTATAACGAAACTGATTATAAGCAAAATTTTTAAAATGGATATTGATACTCTAAGAAAAAGTTTTCCTGATCACTGGGATAAAGCTACTGCAATCAGAATGTTATCTGTGGATGGAGTTGAGAAAGCTAATAGCGGTCATCCAGGAATGCCAATGGGTATGGCTGATGTTGTCACAGTTTTATTTGAGAAACACCTAAAGTTCCTTTCATCTGAGCCTAATTGGTTCGATAGAGATCGTTTTATTTTATCTGCAGGTCACGGATCAATGCTTTTATATTCTGTTCTTTACTTAGCCGGTTATCCTGATATTAATTTAGAAGATATAAAAAAGTTCAGACAGCTTAATTCAAAAACTGCTGGGCACCCAGAATATGGCCATATTCCTGGAATTGAAACGACAACAGGTCCATTAGGACAAGGACTTGGTAATGCCGTTGGTATGGCTATCTCTGAGGAATTCATTGGCACAAGATGGGGTAGAGATCTCTGTGACCATTACACATATGTGATTGCTGGCGATGGGTGTCTAATGGAAGGTATAAGCCAAGAAGTTATATCATTAGCAGGCAAACTAAAATTAAAGAAGCTTATAGTAATTTGGGACGATAATGGAATTACTATTGATGGAGGAGTCGAGCTTTCTTGCAATACTGACCAGATCTCCAGATTTGAGTCGTCTGGGTGGTCTACTTTTTCTTGTGATGCTCATAACCCAATTGAAATTGATCAAGCAATAAATAATGCAAAAAAAGACAATCGCCCATCCCTAATTGCGGCAAAATCAATAATTGGTTACGGTTCGACAGCTAAACAGGGAACTTCAGGAGCACATGGTGCTCCATTGGGGAAGAATGAGGTTGAACAATTAAGAAAAAGTTTTGATTGGCAGCATAAAGAATTTGCAATCCCATCAAATATAAAGGAAGCATGGAAGGAAATTGGGCAAAAAAATCGCACAGTTTTTAACCATTGGTCAGACCGCTTCCAATCTCTATCAGAAAGAAAAAGAACTGCATTTTTAAATGAGCTAGATAAAATTTTTCCCTCAAAACTTACTCAAGGTATTAAAACTTTTAAAAAACTACATTCACAAGAAATTCAAGCGGAACTAGCAACAAGAAAAGCCAGTGAATTATGCCTAGACCTAATAAATGAGTGTTTTAATAATACCATTGGGGGCTCTGCAGACTTGACAGGTTCAAACAACACCAAAACAAAAACGCTTGAGGTTTTTTCAGAACTTAATCGATCAGGCAGATATATTCACTATGGTATAAGAGAGCACGGAATGGCAGCTATCATGAATGGAATGTGTTTACATGGGGGAATAATTCCCTATGGAGGTACATTTCTAACCTTCTCTGACTATTGTCGAGGTGCTATTCGCTTAAGTGCACTGATGGGTTTGGGCGTTATTTATGTTATGACCCACGACAGTATAGGTTTGGGTGAAGACGGACCAACACATCAACCAGTTGAGCATTTGGCATCTCTTCGATCAATTCCAAATTTAAACGTATTTAGACCTTGCGATATTATAGAGACTATTGAATGCTGGGAGATTGCACTCAAGTCAAAACACAAACCCTCTATTATTTGTTTATCGAGACAGAATTTACCTTTAATTAGAAAGGAACAAGTTTCAATTAATCTATCATTTAAGGGCGCCTACATTGTAAAAGATTTTATTAATAAGAAAAAGGTTATACTTATAGCTACTGGCTCTGAAGTTCAGATTGCAGTGAAAGCGGGAGAAGTATTAGAAAATAATGGGATTGGTACGAGGGTAATTTCGTTGCCTTCATGGGAATTATTTGATGAACAAGATTATAAATATAAGAAGAAATTGTTACCTAGAGGCACGGTCAGAATAGCTATAGAAGCTGGTGTTAAGTTAGGTTGGGAAAAATGGCTTTATGAAAATGGTGGTAGCCAAACCAAAACCTCATTTATAGGAATGAAGGGCTTTGGAGCTTCTGCGCCAGCAAAGGATCTCTTTGATCATTTTCAAATCAATGTTGACGAAATATGTCGACAGGCTAAGACATTGATTTGATTGCTATTTTATTTAAATCTGATGTTAAAAAAAATTCAAGATGCCAAGATCAAAAAACAGACAGTCGTCCTCCGTCTTGACCTAAACGTTCCTTATTCAAATGGAAAGAGTAGTGATACATCAAGAATAGAGAAAACAAAAGAAACAATACACCATCTAATGAAAAACGAAAACAGAGTAGTTATACTTTCACACTTTGGAAGACCGAATGGAAAAATAAATAAAGATCTAAGCTTAAGAAAACTATTGGGATACCTAAATGAAACCCTTAATTTAGATATAAAATTTTTGCCATCACTTGAAGTAGACTTATGGAGCAAAGAAATTGAAGCCTCCCCCTTCCCCTCAATTTTCTTATTGGAGAATGTACGATTTTCCAAGTTAGAAGAGCTTAATGATCCTGATTTTAGCTCCAAACTTGCTTCACTTGGCAATGTTTATTGTAATGATGCCTTTTCAGTCTCACATAGAGCTCATGCCTCTACTCAGGGGATAACTAATTATCTTCCAAGTTTTGCAGGCTTCCTTGTTCAACGTGAACTTAAAGCTTTGTCTTTGGCGTTAGATCAACCTTTAAAACCTGTCACAGCTATTGTTGGAGGCTCTAAGATATCTACAAAAATTGAGCTTCTAAATAATTTAAGCAATAAAGTAGAATATTTGATAATTGGTGGGGCAATGGCCAATACATTTCTTAGTGCCCAGGGATATGGAATTGGTATATCACTTACAGAAAAAAAAATGATACAGACTGCAAAGGAAATAATTCAAGAACTGAAATATAAAAAATGTAAGTTAGTCTTACCTCTAGATATAGTCTGTGCCGACTCACTTAATGAAAAAGAGAAAGCCCAAACATTTAGAGTTAATTGTTGCCCAATAGATAAAATGATCCTTGATATAGGAATACAATCTCAAAAAAACATAATGGATATAATTAACAAATCAAAGACCTTGATTTGGAATGGCCCGCTGGGTGCATTTGAAACTCGACCATTTGATCAAGGAACGAATAATATAGCAAACTACGCAGCAAATAGAACTTCAAAAAAACAATTAATCTCAATAGCAGGGGGTGGTGATACTGTCAGTGCTCTTAAAACATCAGCTTCAATTTCAGAATTTAGTTATGTTTCAACAGCTGGAGGTGCCTTTCTGGAATGGTTAGAAGGCAAATCACTTCCTGGGATCGAATCACTCAAAATATAAAAAAATGATTCCTTTTACGAATCAAGTATGCAATGATTCGTTTGAGGATCCTAAATTGTTCAAAAGCTTTAAAATTTTAGAAATTACTTTGTCCACTGTATGCTTTATACTTTGTTTTTATTTTATAATTGCATCATTCAAAGGAGAGTTTGGTGTTTCTTATAAGTACCAACTTTTAGCAAAAGAAAAAGCTTTGACCAAAGAATTAAAGTTATTAGATGAAAAAACTTTGGCAGTTAAAAACAAAATTAAACGGCTTTCGGATACAAGCCTTGACTTGGAACTTCTTGACCAGCAGGCAAGAAAAATTTTAGGGCTAATTGGTGAAGATGAACTAATAGTATTTAAAATTAGATATTGAAAATATATAGTTTAACGCTAAACTATATTTATGGAAAAAACTAGTATTTCAAAAAAACAGTTGCTTGAGCTTTATCACAAGATGGTCCTAATTAGAAGATTTGAAGAAAAAGCGGGTCAGCTTTATGGGATGGGACACATTGGAGGATTTTGTCATTTGTACATAGGCCAGGAGGCTGTTGTTGTAGGAATAGACTCCATTAAGGAAAATGGAGACCAAGATATTACATCCTACAGAGATCATGGTCATATGCTTGCTTGTGGCATGGACCCAAAAATGGTCATGGCAGAGCTGACGGGGCGTTTTACTGGTTACTCAAAGGGTAAAGGGGGATCTATGCATATGTTCTCTAAAAGTGAAGGCTTTTATGGAGGGCACGGAATTGTAGGCGCACAAGTACCAATTGGGGCCGGTATCGCTTTTGCAAATAAATATAAAAAAAATAGTTGCGTATGTTTCACTTACTTTGGTGAAGGGGCTGCAAATCAAGGACAAGTTTACGAAGCTTTCAATATGGCTTCACTTTGGAAGTTACCAGTAGTTTTTGTTATTGAAAATAACCAGTATGCCATGGGGACTTCAATGGTTCGAGCGTCCTCAACTGAAGAGATGTTTGCAAGGGGACTGGCCTTCAATATTCCAGGGAAAGCCGTTAACGGTATGAATGTACTTGATGTAGCAAAAGAAGCTGCTCACGCAGCAGATCATTGTAGAGCTGGCAAAGGTCCTTTTATACTTGAAATGAAAACATACAGATATAGAGGGCACTCTATGTCTGACCCTGCAAAATATCGAACTAGAGAAGAGGTTCAAAAGGTTAGAGAAGAAAAAGACCCAATAGATACGCTACGTTCTATACTGATTGAAAAACATAAAATCTCAGAAAAGCAGTTTAAAGCAACGGATGCTGAGATTAAATCAATAGTATCTGAGGCGTCAGACTTCGCTTTAAACAGTCCAGAACCTGATATTGAGGAACTTTGGACTGATGTGTACGCTGGTTAAAAATTAAGGAAAAAAATGAAGACTGAAATTTTAATGCCCTCTCTCTCACCTACTATGGAAGAAGGTAGCCTTGCCAAATGGTACGTTAGCCCTGGAGATAAAGTTAAACCGGGTGATATCATAGCTGATATCGAAACGGATAAAGCTCTGATGGAGTATGAAAGTATTGAGGAAGGCACCGTTGTTGAACTAATTGTAAAGGAGGGAACGGAGAATATAAAAGTTAATTCCTTGATTGCGGTAATTGAAACCGAAGGCACTGAGGAGATTAATATAAGAAAGGTTAATGATATCAAGAAAATTGAGCCTGTAAGTGCTGATAATTATGAAGAAGTTACGAGCGAAGAAGATAAGGTAGATAGCGTAAATATAAATCTTGAAGACAGTAAAAAACTTAATAATGAGACAACCGAAAATAAGGTAGTGAATGAATTAACTGTTAGGGAAGCAATAAATAGTGCAATCGCCGAGGAGATGAGACTTGATGGTGATGTTTTTCTGATGGGTGAAGAGGTAGGAGAGTATCAAGGAGCATACAAAGTTAGTCAGGGCTTGCTTGAGGAGTTTGGGCCGGAACGAGTAATAGATACTCCTATCACTGAGCATGGGTTCACCGGACTAGCTGTTGGAGCTGCTTTTACAGGAATAAGACCAATAGTCGAGTTCATGACATTCAATTTCGCCATGCAAGCTTTAGATCAGATAATTAACTCAGCAGCTAAAACAAATTATATGTCAGGTGGACAAATTAATTGTCCAATTGTCTTTAGGGGGCCAAATGGAGCAGCCGCTAGAGTAGCAGCTCAACATAGCCAAGATTTCGCATCATTATATGCTTCAATTCCAGGTTTGAAAGTGGTTCAGCCATTTTCTGCAGAAGATGCAAAAGGTTTACTAAAGTCAGCGATTAGAGAAAATAACCCAGTTATTTTTCTTGAAAATGAAATTTTGTATGGGAAATCGTTTCCAGTAAATATTGATCCTGAACAAATTATACCAATAGGAAAGGCGAAAACTATTTCAACCGGACAGGACGTGACAATCATTAGCTATGGAATCGGCATGATGCACACGCTTGAGGCTGATAAGAAGCTGAAGGAATTAGGAATAAATGCAGAGATAGTCGATTTAAGAACAATAAGGCCAATTGACTTCGATACAATAATAGAGTCGGTGAAAAAGACTAATAGATGTGTAACGGTAGAAGAATCTTTTCCTGTTTGTTCAGTCGGAAGCTATATTGGATCACAAATCATGATAAGAGCGTTTGACTACTTAGATGCCCCGGTGTTGAATTGCACAGGGAAAGACGTTCCCATGCCATATGCGGAGAATTTGGAAAAAGCAGCCTTAATTACTCCAGACGAGATTGTTTTTTCTGTTAAAAAAGTTCTTTATAAAGATTAAATAAATTATGGGTAGAATATTTATAACGCCTTTAGCCAAAAAGTTAGCCTCTTTGAATTCTATAAATATCAAAGATATCACAGGTACTGGACCAAGAGGAAGAATCACAAAAATTGATATCGAAAAACATTTAAAATTACCATCGTCTAACAGAGATATCGAACAAAAGAATAAAGCGGTACAAGTTGATGGTACAGACCATGAGGTAATAAATGTACCTAAAATAAGACAAATAATTGCGGAAAAGCTAACACTTTCAAAGTCGTCAATACCTCACTTTTACTTAAGACGCAAAGCTAGAGTAGATGAATTAATAAACTTTAGAAATAAGACAAATGATTTGCTTGAAAAAAGCAATAAAATATCAATAAATGACTTTTTTATAAAAGCTTGTGCTTGTGCTTTAATAGACTTTCCTGACTGTAATATGATCTGGCAAGAGCAACATATGTTGAAATTTAACGAAGTAGCAATTGGAGTAGCTATATCAACTGAAAAAGGACTGTATACCCCAACTCTCAGAAACATTGATAAAAAATCATTAAGTCAAATTTCCTTAGAAATGAAAGAGCTTATTGAAAAAGCAAAGAAAAAGCAACTGCGAAACAGTGATTTTATAGACTGTGCGCATGCCATTTCGAACTTAGGAATGTTTTCTATTGAAAACTTCGATGCGATTATTAACCCACCAAATTCATCAATATTAGCAGTTGGGGCAGTTAAAGATGAGGTAATTAGTAATAATGGAAGTTTTTTATCATGCAAACAAGTTTACTTAACATTATCCGTAGATCATAGAACGATTGATGGAGAACTGGGAGCAAAATTTCTTGATAGGATAGTATTCTATCTACAAAATCCTACTGTTCTCATGATAAAATAAACTAATTTTTGTTTAAAATTTGGTCCATCGTTTTTGATGGCTCCGGACACCCTGAACTCCCTACCTCTTTAGCGGGCACTCCCGCTACTGTCTTAAAAGAAGCTACTGATTTCAAGACTAACGAACCAGCCGCGACCCTGGAGCACTCTCCAATCGATATATTACCTAATATTTTTGCACCAGCTCCGATTAAAACATTATTTCCTATCTTAGGGTGTCTGTCACCCCGAACTTTTCCAGTGCCACCTAGAGTGACAGAATGCAAAATAGAGACATTATCCCCAACTTCAGCCGTTTCTCCGATAACTAGATTATGAGCATGATCTAACATAATACCCTTGCCTATTTTTGCACCGGGATGAATGTCTATACTGAAAACCTCAGATACTCTCATTTGTAAATAAAGAGAAAAATCTATGTCTCCATTATTGTAAAGTGCATTTCCTATTCGGTGTGCTTGTAAAGCAATGAATCCTTTGTAAAAAAGAAAAGGTTGATAAAACCAGTGGCAAGCAGGATCTCTTTCATAAAAGGCAATCAAGTCATCCACTGCGTAATCACATATATAAGGAAAATTACTAATTTGCTTTTGCAGAATTGGAATGAGATGTCCCAATTCAAAATCAGGGCTAGAAACCTTAACAGCGATGATGTGCGTTAATGCATCGCTGAAATTACTTTGACCCAAAATGTTGTTTTTAAAGTATTTTTTCATGTAATTAGATCTCTTTAGGGATACATGAGCTTCCTTGCAGATTGTTTCCCAAATCTTTTTTATTTTTATATCTGTTTGCTCCAATAACAATGCCTCCCTTGATGATTCTTATTAACAACATAATTATGTTAAAAAATCAATTTTCTATCTTCAATCTTCTATACTCTTTAACAAACCTGTTATGCTGCTTGAGATTTTTTGAAAAATTATGCCCTCCCTCTCCATCGGCAACAAAAAATAAGAAGTCTGTTTTAAGTGGATTTGAAACCGCATAAATTGATGACTTGCTTGGATTGCAAATTGGGCTAGGTGGAAGACCATCAATTTTATATGTATTAAAGGGGGACACTCTTTTAAGATCACTTCTATTAAGCTCTCTATTTAGCGGCTCTCTACCATTTGTTAAACTATAGACAACAGTTGGATCAGATTGCAATCTCATTTTTTTTTTCAAACGATTTAAAAACACGGAAGCAACTTTTTTTTTGTCCTCCTCATTACCAGCTTCCTTTTCCACTATAGATGCCAAAATTAATAGCTCCAAAGCATTTTTCAGTGGCAAATCAGGATCCCTGTTATCCCACGCAACTTCTAAAATTCTCTTTTGATTATTTCTCATTTTTAAAAAGAGATCTTTTTTCTTTGTTGTAATATCAAAGCTGTAAGTATCGGGAGCAAGCACACCCTCTTCACTGAACCTAATCAAGTCGCCTTTAATCCTTGGGTCATCATTTATCCGATGTATCACTGAAATCGTGCTAAGGCCCTCGGGTATCATGATTTTATTTTGAAACGATACTCCAGTAATCACTGCATCTAAAATATCTTTAATAGAGGCAGTCTTTGGAATCATATATTCTCCAAACTTTATTTTGTCATGAAAGCCTTTGAGCCTCACAACAAGAATAAAGACCATACGGCTTTCGATCAGATTTAATTCTCTTAAGTGACTGGCAATATTTGCAACACTTTGGCCCTTATTTATGATCAATAATTGCTCTTGCTCACTTGGGCCCGGCTTTTCATAGTAAAGTTCGAAACTAGTTGCTGTAACATAAACAGAAATTAAACAAGCTATAAATAAGTAAAAAAAGTGAGAAAAAAAAGTAGCCATTACTCAATTTTGCGGAAATTTTTAATTTAGTTTTCCTACTACTAAAGATGCATTGGTGCCGCCGAACCCAAAGGAGTTTGAAAGAGCCCTATTAACTTTTCTTTCCCGCGCATGCTTTGGAACTAAATCGATTTTAGTATCAACAGCTGGTTTTTCAAGATTTATAGTTGGTGGAACAATTTGATCTCTGATTGATAATATTGAAAAAATTGCTTCGACCGAGCCAGCAGCTCCTAATAAGTGACCAATTGACGATTTTGTAGAGGACATGGATATTTTGTTTGCATAATTCATAGCTAGCGACTCGACGGCACCTAATTCTATGGTATCAGCCATAGTAGAGGTACCGTGTGCATTAATATAGTCAATATCAGATATATTTGATTGACTGCTTTTGAGTGCTGCGGTCATCGATCTTTTGCCACCGTCTCCATCTGGCGGAGGCGCAGTAATATGGTATGCATCTCCGGTCAGCCCATAACCCAACACTTCACAGTATATTTTAGCACCCCTTTTTTTTGCATGCTCTAGCTCTTCTAGAACCACGATCCCTGCACCTTCTCCCATAACAAAGCCATCTCTATCAACATCATATGGCCTACTGGCAATACTTGGATCTTCTCCAAATTTTGTAGATAGAGCCTTACATGCATTAAACCCAGCTATCCCCAGTTCTGTTATAGGGCTTTCAGCTCCACCGGCTATCATTACATCAGCTTCGCCAGATATAATAAATCTAGCAGCATCACCGATAGCATGGGCACCCGTTGAACAAGCTGTTACCACAGAATGGTTTGGGCCTTTGAAGCCATATCTTATTGAGACCTGACCGGATATCAAATTGATCAACGCCCCGGGTATAAAGAAAGGAGAAACTCTCCTGGGTCCCTTATCTTTGATTAAATTAGCAGTATTCCCTATAGATTGAAGACCACCTATACCAGAACCTATCATTACACCAGTCCGAAGTAAGTCTTCCTCTTTATCAGGAGTCCAACCGGCATCCTTTACAGCTTGATCCGCCGCGCAAATACCGTAGAGAATAAAGTCATCAACTTTCCTTCTATCTTTTAAATTCATCCATTCGTCGGGATTAAATTTTTCTTCTGAGTCATCGCCGAAAGGGATTTCACAAGCGTAACTTGTAGAATAATCCGATGGGTCAAATTTAGTGATCTTCGTTGCTGATGACTCCCCTTTTAACAGTCTATTCCAGACTATTTCAACGCCGCACCCAAGTGGGGTCAATAATCCTATACCAGTTACTGCAACACGTCTCATGCTTTTCTATCTAATGTAGTGCTTGGAATTTCAGGAACCTTAAGAGTTTTCTTCGATGAACTTCACAGCATCACCTACAGTCTGAATAGTTTCGGCTGCATCATCTGGAATTTCTATACCAAATTCTTCTTCGAAAGCCATCACCAGCTCCACTGTGTCAAGGCTATCCGCACCCAAATCATCTATAAAAGATGAACTATCTGATATCGAGCCTTCTTCTACACTCAAATGCTCTACAACTATTTTTTTAACTCTATCTACAACATCACTCATATTAACCTCCTCATCATCTTACACGTTTTTTGGCCTGTTTTCTGTTACGAAAAAAGTTAATTTTCGATAATTTTTTTCTTTTATACATAATTATGAAAACAAGCAATACTTATCTGAAAATTTTAGAGTAAGATCAAGAAAAACTCTCTAAGCTAGAAAAAGGCCTCCATTAACGTGTATGTTTTGGCCAGTAATATAACCTGCTTCATTAGTCAGAAGAAATAACACCAAAGCTGATATATCATCGCCAGTCCCCATTCTGCCCATCGGAATCCTTTCAGTTATTTTCAACTTTTGATCATCTGTCAATTTAGCTGTCATAGATGTATCAATAAAACCTGGTGATATGCAGTTGACTGTAATGCCTCTTGTTGCAACTTCTAATGCCAATGATTTTGTTAGTCCATTCAATGCACCTTTGGCAGCTACATAATTGCTTTGCCCGGGATTACCCGTTGACGCAACCACAGATGAAATATTTACTATTCTCCCCCATTTATTTTTTATCATACCTCGAATGAACTTTCTGCAAATTATCATCGATGCATCGAGATTAATTGCAAAAACCTTATCCCAAGCATTATCGGTCATTCTCATAAACAGAGTATCTTCAGTAATACCCGCATTATTAACAATGATGCTAATCCCTCCATATTTCTCAATTATAGAGTCACAAAAGTGACTTACATTTTCTCTTTCACTTAAATCAACGGCAAAATAGTTAATATTCTCTCTAGTTGGCAGTTCATTTCGTAACTTGGATATTTTCTCATCAGAAGATCCAACAAGAAAGAGATTAGCGTTTGTTGAAGAAAAAGCTTTAGATAAGCTAGTTCCTATTCCACCAGATGCACCAGTAATTAGAATGTTTAAGTTTTCCATATTAGTCACTTATCATCTCCAAAGCTTGATCGATCTGAGGAGCCAGGCCTACCGAAAGGACGTTTGCATCAGGAACTGTTCTTTTCACCGTGCTGGCCAATACTTTACCTGGGCCTATTTCGAAAAAGTTTTTTATACCATATTCGTCTGCCATCTTTATTAAACTTTCTCTCCATCTTACTGTTCCACAAATCTGTTTGACTAGCCTATCCACTAACCCTTCGGTTGAACCTAAAATACTTAAATCAACATTTTGGATAATTGGGACAATTGGATTTGAGAAATTTACCTTCCTCAATTCAGATTCCATTGTTAAAGCAGCCGGTTTCATAAGAGGAGAGTGAAAAGGAGCAGATACTGGGAGGTTAATAATTCTCTTGGCGTTTTTTTCTTTTAAAAAATCAGAGAACTTTTCTACTTCTTTCTTTTCGCCGGAGATAACCACTTGTGAAGGGTCGTTGTCGTTTGCAACTTGGATCAAATGTTTGTCGCTTTTGCTTGTAATTATAAATTCATTTATAATATCACTGGATAAGCCTAAAACAGCAACCATTGAACCCTCACCTTCAGAGACCGCTTTTTGCATAGCTATACCCCTTTTTCTTAATACTATGGCAGTATCCCTTAAAGAAATTACCCCTGAGGCGCAAAGGGCACTATACTCTCCTAATGAGTGCCCAGCCAATAGATCAATTGTTCTAAGATCCATCCCATTAGATGACATGACCCTCAAAATCGCAATGGAAACTGCCATAATGGCTGGTTGCGCATTTTTTGTTAATGTTAATTCTCCAATATCTCCTCGAAACATCAATACCGACAGTTTTTCTCCAAGAGCTTCATCAACTTCCGAAAATACATCTCTAGCCACCTCAAACTGGCTCGCTAATTCTTGACCCATACCTATAAATTGTGACCCTTGTCCTGGAAATAAAAAAGCTTTTTTCATATCCTTTTCCTCACAACTGTTTTTAGAGAAATTGCTTTGCATTATGTTTATACCAAAAAAATCATTTAAACAATGCAACTGTTTGCTTGCTTTTTTATTTTTGCTGTATATAACGACTTTACCAACTATTTTTAAGGACTTTGTATGCCCAATTACGAACATGTATTTATTTGCAGACAAGATTTAACATCTGCACAAGCCGAAACTCTGGCTGAAGAATTTAAAGGTACCCTTGCTGAGAATGGTGGAAAAGTAATTGAAAGTGAATATTGGGGATTAAGATCAATAGCTTACAGAATGAATAAGAATAGGAAGGGTCATTATTTTATGTTTAAATTAAATAGTGAGGCAAAAGCCGTAGCCGAGATGGAGCGTTTAATGAACATTCATGAAGACATTATGAGGTTTTTAACTATCAAGGTAAAAGAGCATAAAGATGGTCATTCAATTATGATGAACAGTAGGAATAAAGACGAAGAAGAGAGGAATTGATTGACATGGAAAAAAGGTATAATGATAGAAGGCCCCAAAACAATAATAACAAACACTATTTTAGGCGTCAAAAAAGTTGTCCGTTCTCCGAAAAAGGAGCACAGCCTATTGACTACAAGGACGTAAGGACTCTTCAAAAGTTTATTTCAGAAAGAGGGAAAATCATTCCGTCAAGAATTACTGCAGTTTCAACTAAGAAACAAAGAGAACTTGCAATCGCAATAAAACGCGCGAGATTTTTAGGCCTTTTACCTTATGCAGTCAAATAGGCTTTAGCATGGAAATCATATTACTTCAAAAGATTAATAAACTTGGGAATATAGGCGATACAGTTGAAGTAAAGCCAGGATTTGGAAGAAACTACCTTATTCCTAGTGGTAAAGCTTTGAGAGCAACGAAAGAAAACAAAGAAGTTTTCGAAACCACAAAAGCAAAGTTACTAGAGAAAAATAAGGACGAGATTGAAAAAGCAGAGAAAATACGCGTGGACGTAGAATCTTTGAATTTGATAATTGTTAGGTCAGCGTCTGATACGGGATTATTATATGGTTCGGTCACTACGAGAGATATCGCGAACCTCATTGGTGAAAATGGAATAACACTTAGCAGAAGACAGATAGCTTTAGACAAGCCCATAAAAGAGTTAGGATTATTCGACGTGAGTATAATTTTGCATCCTGAGGTTGCAAGCAAGATAAAATTGAAAGTTGTACGAAGCTTAGGAGACACTACATCGGATATAGAGGATAAAAAGAATGTAGATAACGGCTCTGATGGAACTAATTTGCAGATTAACGAAAGTCTCCTTGAAGATGGTGTTTCGCTGAAAACTGAAGAGGCCATATCTGAAGAAGTAAAAGTAGAGACCAGCTCTGAAAATGGATCACCCGAGCAAAGCGGGACATAATAGCCTGCTAACCAACACAAGGTACTGAACCCTACAAGCGTAACACTATTAAATAGCGATTGTAGCTATAATTAACTTGGTGAAAAAAAAAGAGTTAGTATATACTATTCGCGTGTGACCCATGGATAATGTTAAACTTGATCAAACGGCAGATGTCGATAAATCTTCAACTTTTAATCTTGAAGCCGAGCAAGCTCTTATAGGTCTGCTATTAGTAAATAGCGAGGTCTTAGGGGAGATTGAATCCATTATTGATGAAGATCATTTCTATGACGGAATAAATAAAAAAATATTTTCCCACATTGCATCTAGAACAAAAAAAGGGCTGATTGTCTCACCTATTACTTTAAAACCGTATTTAGACTCAGACGAAGATTTCCATGATATAGACGTTCCTTCTTTGCTTACTGAATTATCTGCGATGGCTATAAGTGCCTATGCGGCAAAAGACTATGCAAATGCTTTATATGATCTAGCGGTTAGAAGAAAACTCGTTGATATTGGAAACGAAATAATTCTTGATGCAAAAAAAATAACCGAAGAAACAGTCCCTGCTCAACTTATAACAAAAGCTGAACAATCTCTTTATGATGTGTCATCAAATGGTACTCAATCAAAAAGCTTTGAGCCTCTTGTGAAAGCTGCAACTGAGGCAATCGAATTGGCTAACAGAGCTTTCGACTCAGATATACAAGGCGTATCGGGTATACCTTCTGGATTTATCGACATAGACAAGAAATTGGGAGGGTTGCAGAATTCAGACTTGATAATTCTTGCTGGACGACCATCTATGGGAAAAACCGCTTTGGCAACAAATATCGCATATAATGCCTCGATTGCAAATTATAAGAAATATGGCAAAGCTTCTAGTGTTGGCTTCTTTTCACTTGAAATGTCTTCAGCACAGCTTGCCACAAGAATTTTATCTGATATAAGCAAAATTCCTTCAGAACAGATCAGAAGAGGAGAGCTATCCGAAAATGAATTTAATCAGTTCGTGGATGCTGCTCGGTCACTGGATCAAAGTAAATTTTTTATAGATGATACTCCTGCACTTTTAATATCAAGTATAGCATCTAAAGCTAGAAGACTAAAAAGAACACATGGCCTTGATTTTTTGATAATAGATTATCTTCAATTAATACGAGCTTCATCAAACCGAGAAAACAGAGTTAATGAAATTGCTGAAATAACTCAAGGACTTAAAGCAATTGCAAAAGAATTGAATATACCTGTCTTAGCTTTATCTCAACTCTCTCGGCAAGTGGAAAATAGAGATGATAAAAGACCACAGCTTTCAGATCTACGGGAGAGTGGTTCTATTGAACAAGATGCTGATGTTGTTTTGTTTATATTTCGAGAAGAGTATTATAAAGAGAGGGAAAAGCCGGGCGATCAAGACCTTGATGCACTTATAAAGTGGCAAGAGGAAATGGAACAAATTCATGGGAAAGCAGAGTTAATTATTGGAAAGCAACGCCACGGTCCAGTTGGTACAGTTGATTTAGCTTTTGATGGACGTTTTACAAGATTTGGTAATTTGGCAAAGAGCCATCATGTCAAAAATTGAGACTGAGGATAATAATTGTCTCCTGAACTTCATATTAATCTTGCCAATTTAAAAAGTAATATCAAATTTTTTCAAAGAATAATAAAAACAAATACTGTGCTATCGGCTGTTGTTAAATCAGACGCTTATGGCCTAGGAATAGCGAAAATAGTCCCTGAAATTGAACGATATGGCGTAAGAAGTTTTTTCACGGCTACTATTTCTGAAGCAATAAAGATAAGGAGCTACTCAAGGGATTGTGAAATATTCACTTTAAATGGATTTGATTTTCTGAAATCTAATCTTTATAGGGAACATAATATAACTCCAATCATTAATAACATTTTAGAGGCCCAAAAGTTTATTGAAATTTTTAATCAAACTCAAAAGGTTGCCATTCAACTAAACACCGGTATGAACCGCCTAGGACTGGATAAGCAATCTCTTCTAGAAAACATCGATATAATAAAATCACTACCATTGAATTTGATTTTGTCACATTTAGCTTGTGCAGACGAAACAAGCAATAAAGAAAACAAAGCACAAAAAGACTTATTTATTAAACTATGTAAATTTTTACCTAACATCCGTAAAAGTATCTCAGCAAGCCATGGAACTTTATTAGGAAACGAGTTTCACTTTGATATGGTCAGGCCTGGTATTGGGTTATATGGAGGAATTAGGAATAATGGATTGAAAGAAGTTATTCAAATAAAGGTTCCAGTCCTTCAAGACTTTATAATAGATAAAAACATGCAAGTTGGTTATAACTTTACATATAAAGCTAAACATAAGATGAGAGTTGCTACTCTAGCAATGGGATATGCAGACGGTTTACCGAGAACACTGAGTAACATAGGTAAATTATTCTATGGAAACATACCATGCCCCATAATAGGCAGAATTTCTATGGATCTGGTTACAGTAGATATTTCAAATTTACCCAAATCCCCTAAATATCTTTGTGTATTTTCACCTGAATATCAAGTTGATGATTTTGCAAAAGACTGTAAAACCATAAGTCATGAAGTGCTAGTGAATTTGGGTGAAAGACTTAGCAGAGTTTACTCAAAATAGGAAATTATATGAAAATTATTTTTTATATCGCGCTTTTAGGTAACACACTTCTAATGTTTATGTCTAAGATTGGTATTTTTAGCAGATTTGCCTGGAGAATACTATCATATGCACTTACGGGACCATTCTATGCTAAGGCCTTTTTCAATCAATTAATACAAATAGGGTTTATGTCTTTACCTGTTGTAGGATTGACTGCTGTTTTTACTGGTGCTGCTTTAGCTCTTCAAATTTATTCTGGAGGAACTCGGTTCAATGCCGAAAGTGTAGTTCCTTCAATAGTGGCTATCGGTATTTGTAGAGAACTAGGACCCGTGCTATGTGGATTGATAATGTCGGGTCGGGTCGCTTCGTCAATATCCGCTGAAATAGGAACAATGAAAGTTACAGAACAGATTGACGCTCTTTATACACTGAATGCAAACCCATATAATTTTCTTATTATACCTCGAGTTTTTGCTTGTATTATTTCCTTACCACTCTTAACACTAACCGGCGATATTCTTGGCATTTTAGGGGGGTTCTTGGTTGGCGTTAGTACCCTCGAATTTAATCCATCAAATTATTTATTAAATACAATTAAATTCCTAGAATTAGCCGACGTTGTTTCTGGTTTAATAAAAGCCGGCTTCTTCGGGTTAATCATTGGCGTGATAGGAACATTTCATGGACTTAATACAACAGTTGGAGCACAAGGTGTGGGTAAAGCAACTATTAACTCTGTTGTTTGGTCTTCAATAACTATTCTTGCCGCAAACTATATTTTAACAGAAGCCTTATTTAATAAATGATCAAAAAATCGAAAATCGAAGTGAAAAACTTAAATAAGGCGATAGATTCTAAACGGATTCTAAAGAATATTTCTTTTACAATAGAGCCAGAGGAGCATTTGGTAATTATAGGTGGTTCAGGTGCAGGCAAGTCTATGTTGGCAAAGTGCATATTAGGGCTAGAAGATATTAGCTCTGGTTCAATATTTTTCGATGGTAAGCTGATTGGCGGAAATACAGATCAGCAAAAGATTTTAAATAAATTGGGTGTTTGTTTTCAAAGCAATGCACTATTCGATAGCTATAATATTTGGCAGAACATTGCTTTTAAAAAACTATATAATGAAAAGTCTCCCAGCATTATAAAGCTTAGAAAACTAGCAATTGAAAGGCTAAGAGAGGTCGGATTGCCTACCGACATAGCTGACGACTACCCATCTGAATTATCTGGGGGAATGCAAAAAAGGGTTGGCATAGCGAGATCAATATTTTCAGAACCAGATATTTTGATTTTTGATGAACCCACTACTGGGCTTGACCCAATAATGTCTAAAAAAATAATTTCTTTAATTGATAAGATCATAAAGGATTCAAAAAAAACTGCCATTACAATCACTCATGATATTAATTTGGCAATGTTTCTCGCGACGAAGATTATTCTATTAGAGGATGGAAAAGTTGAATGGTCTGGAAATCCAAAACAGGCTATCTTATCCAAAAATAAATTGTTAAAGATATTCTTAAATGGTTAATTTCTTAGAAAGTTTGTTAATTAAATTTCTTTACAAAGGAAGCTGAGCTAATGGAGACCTTGTCCTCTTTTGATTTGATTTCGGCCGGATTGATAATTTTCTCAGGATTTTTTGCCTACTATAGAGGTTTCATAAAAGAAGTTCTGTTAATTTTAAACTGGTTTCTGGCAATTTTAGTAGCATATCTTATTTCCCCTCTTATTTTTACTACTATTTCTGAAATAGATTTTGTCATGGGCGTATTAGGCGATAGCTGTGAATTGATGATGATACTTTCTTTTATCTTGGGCTTTACACTAGCTCTTATAGCTATCTCATTCATTACATACAGAATTTCATATTTTATCGAAACCTCAATCCTTAATGAGGTAAATAAAATATTTGGTCTGCTTTTTGGGTTTTTAAGAGGGGGGATAATAATAATAATTTTTCTTATTATCTACAACCAGGTGCTTAAAGACGGTGATTCATGGAAATTTATTGGGCTGTCTAAGTCCAATATGATCACTTTAGATGTACAAGAAAAAATACTTACAAAGTATCCCCAAAATATTCCAGAGTGGATAATTAGCAATTACGATAATCTGTTAACAACTTGTGTAAAAAAGTAATGAAAGTAGATCATAATTCTCAGAGACTTTATGGATCAAAAGTGCTTATAACAGGAGCAACCAGTGGTCTAGGATTTAGCATCGCTGTCGCGTTGGCTAAGGAGGGTGCTGAGGTTATCGCTGTCGGTAGAGATAAAAATCGATTAGAAGACTTATCTGATGCTATAGAACAAACAAAAGGGTCAGTAACGCTTGTTTGTATAGATCTAGCAAAGCAAGGAACAATTGAAGAGCTATCAAATAGAATATCAGAAAATTTTGGAGAACTTTATGGTATTGTCCACTGTGCTATGTCTTCGCTTCAAATGATGCCAATCAATCAAGTTTCTTTAAAAGAGGTAGAGATTAATTTACTTTCACCGATCATGATTTCTTTTAGATTAATATCATGTTTTCATCGATTATTAAGTAGAGATCCCAAAGGTTTATTCGTTTATATATCCGATGTTAGAACAAAAAAATTTAATGGTCTCTACAATTCGGCAAAAAAAGCATGTGATCAACTGTTCCTATCATATCAAGAAGAAAATAAAAGATTAGGGATCAATGTTCTAATTCAATATCCAAGGCCAATGGGAACAAAGTTAAGAAAGAGGATTTTTCCAGGTGAAAAGACTATTGATAATGATGCTGTTAATAAAGAAGCCAGAAGAGTAATAGAGAAGATTTTAATACTTACTAAAAGTGAAAGGATTATCACCTGACTTAAATATTATTCTTATTGGTGTACCGAGAAGACCAAAATCTTCTCTAAATGAGTTTTCAAGATATCTTTTATAAGATTTTGATACGACTCCATTGTGAGAAGTAAATATTTTGATAGTTGGCGGTCTAGTATTTGATTGCACTATATACTTTAGCTTAATTCTTCTTTTTTCGCTGTTAGTCGGTGGAGCGTGTTTATCAAGTTTTTCCTTCAACCAAATATTGAGATTGGAAGTTGACTGTCTAAAGTTCCAATTTGAATAAGCTTTCATCACATTTTCTCTTAAGTTATCAAGACCAATACTTTTTAAACCTGAAATATAAGAAAAATGTGCTCCTTTGAACTGAGGCAAAGATCTTGAAATAGTTTTCTTTAGTTTTTCATCAACAAATTTTTTATCAAAAATTTTGTCACTCTTGTTGACAACAAAAACAATGGCTCTACCCTCTCTCTCACACAGAGAGGCAAGCTTTTGATCCTGAGCATTAAGTAATTCATCAGGTTCTAAAACTAATATAACAATTTGGGCAAACTTTATGGCTCTTAAAGTTTCTTTGACTGACTCTTTTTCTAAAGAATTATTTATTTTGCGTTTTTTTCTTGCACCAGCAGTATCGTAAATCTTGAAAAAATCATTATCCCAATCAAAAAAAACAAAATTGCTATCTCTAGTTAATCCGGCTTCCGGACCAGTAACAAATCTTTTCTGTTTTATAATGGCGTTTACAAGTGTAGATTTCCCAACATTTGGGCGACCGATTATCGCTATATTGATAGGTTTTTTCCCAGAATTGGATACTTTCTTCATAATCGATTCTAGCTTATTTTCTTGACAAATATTTTCGAGAGCAGTGAACACTTTTTCTATCCCTAACCTGTGCTCACTAGAAACAAAAATATTATAAGGTACACCAAAGAAGTTTATATCTTCTTCATAAAATCTCTGTTCAATCATAGATGTTTCAATTTTATTTATAACTAAAATAGTAGGCTTATTTAACCTCCTACACACTTGAAATATTTCTTTATCTTCGAAGGTCACCCCAATTCTGCCATCTACGACAAATAGAATAATATCTAAATGATTAATTACATTGAGGGTGTGTCTATTTATTGTCTTTTCTTGTTCAGAATCGAGTGATGATTTCAGGCCAGCAGTATCCAATAATTGGATTTGAAAATTTTTTAAGTCTAGAAGTTCTTCCTTATAATCGCGTGTAACTCCAGCATAATCACCCACAATCGCTCTAGTGCGTCCCAGCAAACAATTGAAGAATGTAGATTTCCCAACATTAGGGCGACCAACTATACCTGCTCTTATGAACAAGAAATTCTCCTTATTGACTAGTTAAATATATTCAACATACCATCTTCGGAAACAAACATCAGTCTCTTGTTTGCCACTATAGGAGGAGACGAAATTTTTATTCCAAGTTTCTCCTTCTTCAGCAATCTTCCATCTTCCGGAGAAAACCAATAAGCATTTTTATCAGTAGCAAGAAGTAGCAATTTATTTTGAAGAAGTAACGGACCATGATATTTGACCCATCTTTTACTTGTAAACTCTTTTAAAAATACTATCTTACCATTCTTGGAATTAATTCTACCTATCAAAGAGTTGTTGGAAGAATAGAAAGCAGAATTACCAGATACTACAAGTCGACTAGAACTCTGGATGTTGTTTCTCCATAAAACTTCCCCTCTTTTGGTAGCAGAAAAAGTTTCACCAAAGGCACCTACTCCAAATATAGTTGATCCGTATACTGCCGGATCACTGGCAAAATCGCCTAATGAAGCGGATGCTGACCCAATATTAGAATTTTCTAAATTTATTTCCCACTGTTCTATTCCACTCACTGCGTTTAGCGCAACTAAAGAACCACCACTAAATGGGAAAAGCACTTTATTTCCTAAGGCAGCAGGAGATACTGCTGCAAAAACCTTTGTGTTTTTCTGAGGTCCCTTTTTTGTCCACCTTAACTTACCCTTAACATCAAAAGATACAGCAATATCATCTCCTGTAACTCCAAAAATAAATCCCTTATGAAAAATTGGTGCTGATCTAAATGGCCTTTTGAAGTCGTATCTCCAATCCACTCTCCTCTTCGATATACTAATTAGCAAGAGCTCTCCGAATGATGAAGTAATGGCAAGCTTATCTTTATTTATTGCCAAACCACCATATATATTGGTCTTCGCCCTACTACCCTCAGGAACAATACTTAGCTCCCAGAGGAATTGCCCTTTGTCATTATAAACAACAACAAATCCATTGGGTGTCATCAAAAAAATCTGATTATTTTTAAAAATTGGTTCAGAGTATGATCCTTTTGGGCCAACTTTCACTTTGTAATGAGAACTAAATTTTCCTTCTCCTGAGAAAGCTATGTTACCTAAACTATGGCTTGACCCACCACCACTATGCGTCCAAGAGCTAATATTTTTTGGGTTTCCAAGAGACAATTTTTTGCTTTTTTTGTTTGTCTCATAAACCTTTTGTTCAGATAAAACTGGCTGCCTAAACCCCTCAAGCCTCTCATCATTAGAACAACTCTGAACAAAAATAGCAGAGGTTAACAGGATAAACTTAAAAAAAGTAAATCTCTTATAAATATAATCAGTCAAGCTCATAAATTTTTTCAATTTCTTTTATCCTGCTAACCTGTTCGGGCATAATTGATGGATCCGATAATATAAGCTTTACGTGTGACATTATGTTATCTAAGTCACTAATCTTCACATATAAATATAGTTTTTGCTCTAACGCTAATAATTTCAAGGGACCATCTGGACCTGAGAGCTCATCGAGAATATCTATTTTCTTTTTGTCACTAAGATTTTCTGCGGGATCCATTAAATACAATTGAAATTTTGAATAATGGTTAAAAAATTTATTTTCACCATGCTTATTAATTATATACTCATACGCAGCTGTCGCGCTTTTAATATCACCTTTTTCTTCAAAATATTTTGCCTCATTCAACTTAATAAAAACAGATAAAAATTTGTTTTCTATTTCTTCAGTAACAGTTTGACCATTATTTTTTAAATTTTCCATTGCTGAGACCAAGAACTCTCCATTTTTTTGTGCCTTGGCTTTTTTAGAAAACTTGTAATATTCATAGCCTCCAACTGCTCCAATTAAGAGTATAATCAAAGCAAATAGAGGCCACTTAAATTTATTAAGAATCTTAAATAGTTTATCCCTTTTAACCTCTTCGCTGACCTCTTTGATAAAGCTCTCTGATTCAACCATTGAGATTTGTCCCGCTTATCTTTAATTTCGTATTTTTTTGTTTTTCCCACATTTCTTTGTAAAGTCCGTTTTCCTGCATTAAGCTACCATGTTTCCCCTGTTGAGTCAGTCGACCATTTTCTATAACCAAAATATTGTCGGCGTTCGCAATGGAAGATAACCTATGGGATATAATTATTAAAGTCTTACTTGTCTTTTTTTCTAATAAATTTTTAATAATTTTTTTTTCTGTTTTTGAATCCAGCGAACTAGTAGCTTCATCAAGAATATTGATGTAACAATCTTTCAATAACATTCTGGCAATAGCAACTCTTTGCTTTTCGCCTCCAGATAACTTAAGACCTCTTTCACCTACCTGAGTTGCCAAACCATTTGGTAAACTTAAAACAAAATCCGTTAAATCTACTTGTTCAATAACACTATTCAACTTGTCATCTGAGACGTGGTTAGAACCATATTTAATATTATATTCTAATGTATCATTAAAAAGAACTATATCCTGGGGTGTAACTGCTAACTGCTTCCTAACCGTAGCTGTATTTAAGTCAGCACTGTCCCTTCCATCGATTAAAATCTTTCCACTTGATGGTTTATAAAAACCAAAAATTAGTTTTCCTATTGTAGACTTACCGCTGCCAGAGGGTCCAACTATCGCGATTGTTTTACGAACGGGAATGGAAAAACTAACATCGCTAATAACCTTCCTAGCTTCAACATACCCAAAAGAAACTTTATCAAAAATAAATCCCTGCTCAATAGAAGTAAGCTCGTCTTTTACAATTTGATCCTCCTCCTTATCCTCCGCAAACAAAATAAATAAATCTGCCATATCAACCAACGCCTGTCTTATTTCCCGATAAACAGTACCTAAAAAGTTTAAAGGAAGAATCAACTGCAACATAATAGCGTTCAATCCAACCAAACCACCTACTGTTAAAGAGCCATCAACAACCTGTTTTGTTGAAATAACTATTAGGGTCAGCAACCCAAGTGTTACAATGAGAGCCTGACCAAAATTAAGCATTGATAACGATTTCCCAGTCTTAATAGCAAAGAGCTCATATAACTTTAGTGATTTCATATACTTATCTTTTTCATGATTTTCTGCAGAAAAATACTTGACGGTCTCATAATTTAGAAGGCTATCTATCGTCTTTTGGCTTAGGTCAGCATCCCACATATTCATTTTTCTTCGTATTCTCACTCTCCAATTTGTAATGCTCACAGTGAAAATGACGTATAAAAATATTGTGACCAAAATAATAATTAGAAAAATTTCGTCAAACTTGTAAGTGATCAAAATACAGACGAATAGTAACTCGAGAATTAAAGGTCCGATAGAAAAAAGTACGAACCTGAGAAGAAATTCTATACCCCGCACGCCTCGATCAATAACCTTATGTAAAGAACCAGTCTGCCTAGACAAGTGGAAACTCAGAGGAAGACCATGTATATGTTGAAAGGCATCCATACTAAGTTTTTTGAGACCATTTTGAGCAACATTTACAAAAAGAAAGTCTCTAATTTGTACGAAAGCAACCGATGAAAACCTTGCTGCTCCATAGCCCAAAGCCAAAGCAAGTGCTCCCCATATTACAACGTCACCTGTCTTAGTGCCATTAACTGAAACATTTAATTCATCGACCAAAGTCATAAGCAATAAAGGTGTTAAAACTGTAAAAACTTTTGCTAGTACTAAACAAAAAAGAGAAGCTATGACCCTAATTCTAAAAATTAGTTCATCCGGCCACAAGTAGCTAAAAGTAGTTACAAAAATAGACCTATAGTCCTCCTGCTTTTTGACTTTCCTCAATTCCTCATTTGCATAAGAACTAGTTCTCATTATTGTTTCATTACTACTTTTTCAGAAATTAGTTTGGCAGTGAAAACACTTGGCCTGGATAAATTAAATTGGGATCTTTTATTAGATGAGAATTTCTTTCAAATATTTCAACATATTGTATGCCTTTTCCATAATATTTTCTTGCTATCCTCCACAAACTATTTCCTGGTTGCACTGTAATGCTCCCTTCCCCCATAGCTTGAATAAGTGCTTGATCTTCTTTTTTAAAAGGCAGCTCTAGCCTACCTTCGACAATTCCATTATCGTTTAATTCGTCAAGTCTTAGGGTGTAAACTCCAGCTTGAATATCTGACAGTGTAGTTTTCCATGCTCCACTTTCGTTTACTTTTACCTCACTTTCCAATTTATTATTCAAGTAAATTCTAATCGTGTTATCAAGTCGTGCTCGACCGGCTAGCTCGGTACTTGAATCCTGAGTGTAACTTATCGTATCTAATGTAATACTATCAACGGAACTCACTTGAATTGGCGCGAGAATTTTAAGGTCATTTCCGTCATCTCTAACAATTAGTGGCTTTTTTTCTATTTTATTTACCTCTTTTTCATTACTTTTCTCGACTTGAGGTAGTACAAAAAATAAATCAGCTGAGTCGACTATTTTTTCTTCGCCTTTGTCCTCAATTAATCCTCTGATTTTGACAGTTTGAACTAAACCTGTGCTCTGAACTTTTCCAAATATAACAAAGCTTCCATCGGCCTCAGTTTTATCAGCTCCGATAATTTTTGTATTATCAGCTAAAATTTCAATTTTGGCTTTCCTTGAAACTTTACCTGCTGATATGATATTTCCAAACTCATCTACACGAAAAACATCAACTGAAACACTATCAACTTGCTCCAAAGCCTCTTTATTTTCTTGCTTAGAGGGTTCCTTTTGTTTTGACTCCTCAGAAGTTCCATCGGCAGTTTCTTTTAATTCTTCAGTTAAAACTATTTTTTCTGCAACCTTTTCTTTATTACTAACTTTCTCTTTTTTCACTGAGGGCTCTTGACGCAGCTCTTGCTGACTAGTGAAGAAAAAATAAGTAGGCGTAACAATTGCGACTGCCAAAATAGCAAGCAACCCATAAGTACCCGTATACTTTAAAAGAAAATTAATCATTGGTTCTCCCAGTCCTTAGGGTAAACTGGATTTCTATGAAAAACTACTAAAAATTGTGGGAAACGTTCTCTTTAAAATATGAAAATTATAAAACAAAAAAAATCCCTTTGTGTCTTCTGTGGCTCCAAAAATGGAAATAGCTCAATTTATAAAGAAGCTGCCGAAAAATTAGGAGAACAACTTGCGAAAAATCAAATCAAATTGGTTTATGGAGGTGGCTCACTAGGACTTATGGGGGAACTCTCTAAAAGTGTGTATAAAAACTATGGAGAGGTACTTGGCATAATTCCCAAACATTTATTAAAGATAGAAGGCATAGACAAAAACCACGGAGAGATAATTATCACTGATGACATGCATATTAGAAAAAAAACAATGTATGATAATTCAGATGCTTTTTTGTGCTTACCAGGAGGCATTGGTACGCTTGAAGAAGTGTCTGAAACAATAACTTGGTTTCAGTTGAACATTAGTAAAAAACCAATATTTTTCTTAAATATTAATGGTTACTGGGATAATTTCAGGATACTTCTGGAGCAATTCGTTTCTTTAGAATTTGCTAGCACAGACCTTTTAAATTATTTTAGCTTTTTTGACAGCGTTGAAACACTAATACCATCTTTATTGAGCTCTTTGGAAATTGACTCAAAAGAATAGATAAATAATGCTACCCAAATGAGAAAGAACGCTACTGCATGGCCTAACTCGAATGCTTCTTCAAAATAAAAGATTGCAATTATAAATTGTATTGTTGGATTTAAGTACTGCACCAAACCGACGGTAGCATAAGAAAAAACTTTTGTCCCTGTAGAAAATAATACGAGAGGAATAGCAGTAATTAGCCCAGAAAATATCAATAAAACTAAAGTGCTATCGGCAAATATATTTTCCCTATTTATAGTTGGTTCAGTGAAGATAATCATCACTATTATAGCTAACGGTGTAATCAAAATCGTTTCATACGTAACAGATGAAATAGGATTTAATTTTACGTTGCTTTTTATCAAGCCATAGAAACCAAAGCTGAATGCAAGTATTAGAGCCAAGCCGGGTACTTCTCCATTCATATAAATTAATGAAACAACGGATATAATGACGAGACAAATAGCAAGAATTTGAATTAAAGTGAATTTTTCTTGGTTGAAAACAATCCCAAGAAAAACGGCGACCAGAGGGAATATGTAGTAGCCCAGAGAAGCCTGAAGTGCATTGCCTGAGGTTACTGCGTAAATGAAACCATACCAATTTATAGCAATCAATATTCCAGCCAAAAAAAGTGAGCCTAATTCATATAAACCTTTTTGGAAAAATTTACGATTCAACCCTAAAAAAAAATAAAGATAAAGAAATAAAAATATTGCAGACCAAAACGACCTATGTGCCACTATCTCGATTGAAGAGACATTATATAGGAGATCATAAAAAATTGGGGACAGTCCCCAAATGACTGTCCCTAAAATTAAATAAAGTAGGTACTTAAGATGCAATATAAAAAAAGGTTGAGAGTTTTAGCTACTACATTCTTGACGCTACATTTTCCCAATTAACTAACTTATCTAAAAAATTTTCCAAGTAAGCAGGTCTCTTATTTCTGAAGTCGATGTAATATGAGTGTTCCCAAACATCACATCCTAAAAGAGCTGTCTCATTATGGCATAACGGATTAACACCATTTTCGGTCTTTGAAATTTTGAGACCCCCATCATTCGATTTTACAAGCCATACCCAGCCTGATCCAAACTGTCCAACTCCTGAAGCACAAAAATCTTCCTTAAACTTTCCAAAAGAACCAAAACTATCGTCTATAGCTGATGCCAATTCACTTGGTAACCCCGTTTGGTTTGGACCCATCATTTCCCAAAACTGCATGTGATTCCAGTGCTGTGATGCATTATTGAAAATACCAGACTGAGCAATCGCCGATGGGTCATACGATTTTTTAATTATTTCTTCTAACGTCATATTTTCGTACTCAGTGCCTGAGATAAGCTTATTACCATTATCAACATAAGCCTTGTGGTGCAAATCATGATGAAACTCCAAAGTTTCTTTGCTCATGCCTGCAGCCTCAAGCGCATCATGGCCATAAGGCAAGTCATTAAGTTCAAATGCCATTTTAAATCTCCTTTAAATAATATTCATTTTTTAGCATAAATAGTTTGTTTAGCAACAGTTCAGTGAGTTAAAATTGAGTGCCTGCTTTTGAGTCTTTTTCATCCCAATTTCGTTTAACATCAAGTATCAATAGAATTTTCGCTGCTACAAAAATTGATGAATAAGTCCCAACTAAAACACCCCAGATCATAGCAAACGTAAATCCTCTAATAACATCTCCACCTAGAAAATACAAAGCGAAAAGAGCCAATAAAGTTGTTACAGAAGTCATAATTGTCCTACTTAAAGTATTATTTATCGACATGTTTAAAACTTTCGGTAATGGCAACGATTTAAAATTTCTAAGATTTTCGCGCACGCGATCAAATACTACAACGGTATCATTTAACGAGTAACCTATAATTGTAAGTAAAGCTGCTATTATTGAGAGGTTAAATTCATACCTTAGGATTGAAAATACCCCAATGGTCAAAATAACGTCATGAATAAGTGCAAAGACGGCTCCGAGAGCAAATTGCCACTCAAACCGTAACCAAATATATACTAAAACTGATATAACAGCGAAAAGAACAGCCAGCATACCATTTCTTACAAGCTCTGATGAAACCTTGGATCCAACGGATTCAATTTGTAAGAATTTAATATCAGGCACTTTATTTAGCAGTAAAGCTTTTACCTTTGTTTCAATATTTTGACCCTCAGTTTTTTCAACTTTAATCATAAAAATATTATCGGTACTAGTTAATGTTCCAGCACTCAAAGTCTCTAATGGGTTAGTAGCTTGAGATATAGAAACATCCCCTAAATTTGATCCGCTTAACGTATTTCGAACATCTGACACCTTTATCTTTTCTGAACTTGATACCATAAACATGGTACCACCACGAAAATCTATTCCATAATTTAGCCCTAAAATGGAGAATAATATAATGGATACTAAGACAGCTCCTAGTGATATGTAGGACAGCATATTAGAAACGCTGAAAAATTGTATTTCTTTTGACTGATTAAATAAACCTCTAAGTAACATTTATACCCTCAAAACTTTTGGCTTATAAAATAAAATATATAGATCGATAAACAGTCTCGTTATCAGTAAAGCTGTAAATACAGACGTAATTATCCCTAATCCTAAAGTCACCGAAAAACCTTTAATTGGTCCCGAGCCAAAGAAAAAGAGAATGATAGCTGCTATCATGGTAGTTACATTCGCATCAACAATTGAGGACAAAGCTTTTTCATATCCAATGTTTATTGAATTATAAATAGTGCTAT
>CACJWR010000011.1 GCA_902596985.1 uncultured Alphaproteobacteria bacterium | reverse complement strand
TTGAGTTTTGCTTCACAAAAAGCAAACTCTAGAGACTTCTTATTAATTTGTGAAAAGATCTTAGATTCCCAACCAAAAACATTATGAAGATCCTGATATTCTTTTGATAAGCTTGTAGAAAAGAATGGGGGATCATCTGTCGAGATAGAGACTGGTATGTCTTTATTCAATAGAAAGTTAATTGGGTGATCATCAAGTGATGAATACAAGCCAAGTGCTATATTTGAACCTGGACATACTTCAAGTAGAATATTCTCTTTTGATAAGTTTATTATCGTTTCTTCGCTTTCGCATGATCTAACGCCATGGCCTATTCTGGTTACCCCAAGTTTTATGGCTTCATCTACAGATTTTGCTCCACAGATTTCCCCAGCATGGGTAGTTGTACCCAGTCCAGAGCCTTTAGCAAAGTCGAAGCTTGTTATAAAATCTAATGTATTGAATTTTGTTTCATCTCCTGCCATTCCAAACCCAACCACATTTTTATCTTTAACCTTGGAGGCAAACCTTGAGGCCTCTAAAGCTTTTTCAGGACCAAGATGTCTTATGCAAACAATAATAAAATAGGTATTAATACCATATTTTTTTTCATACTCATCGGCCACTTTGCTGGCAATATTTAAGAAACGTTCCCATCGGTAATTGGGCCTATCACTCCATAGATGGGGTCCCAAAAAAATCTCATTATAAATCACATTTTCCTTAACCTGCTTATCAAGTACATGGCGGACTAGCGCCTCAAAATTTTTTTCACCTAGGAATATGTTTGTTACTATTTCATATATTGTGAGGAATTGTTCAAAATTCTGCCAATTATAGTTTCCAGCTTTATCAAAAATTTCTGGTATTTGAGTGCCACTACTTTTACATATGTCTCTTACGAAATGTGGTGAAGCTGCTCCTTCCAAATGCAAGTGTAGTTCAACTTTTTTACATGATGTAAATGAGCTCATATTTTAAAACCTACTCGTGCACTTCTAATCTAAGGAAATTTTCTATCAGTGAACCTATATCAGAAAAATTTATTAATCCGTAACATTTATTGACCAATTTTTTGTTTTTTATTAATACAGGAACCTGCTCTCTCGTATGATCTGTTCCTACAAATGACGGATCATTTCCATGGTCAGCTGTTATAACCAAAAAATCGTCTTTACTTAAAATTGAAAATAGCTTTGGTAATTGCTTGTCAAACTTTTCCAATGCTCTTGCATAACCAGGCAAATCTCTCCTATGACCATATAAAGTATCAAACTCAACAAAGTTTGCGAATATTAAATCCCCAGTGTTTGCCTTTTTAATTACATTTAGCATTTTATCAAATAATTTATCATCAGACATCCCAGATATAGATTTGCTTATTCCTCGGTGTCCAAAAATGTCTGCAATTTTACCTATGCCAAAACATTTTTTTCCAGATTTTATAACTTTGTCGCATAACGTGTCTATTGGTGGTGGTGATATGAAATCTTTTCTATTTTTGGTACGAAAGAAATTATCTTTTTTTTCCCCCACAAAAGGTCTTGCAATTATTCGCTGTACTCTCAACTCATCAAAGATTTCAGCTGCGATTTCGCAAGTTTTGTATAGCCGATCTAAGGCAAAAATATGTTCATGAGCTGCTATTTGCAAAACACTATCAGCAGAAGTATACACTATAGGGCAACCGCTATTTAAGTGCTTTTCCCCAAATTCTTTGATGATTTCCTCGCCAGACGAATGTTTATTTCCTAAAATACCAGACAACTTAGCTTTCTGTATAAGAGTTTTCATCTGCTTTTCAGGGAAGACTGGCACAACTTCGGAGAAGGTATGCCAACCAACCGGATTCGTGAAACCAACTATTTCGTGATGACCAGTAGGAGTATCTTTACCCTTCGAGTGCGCTTGAGCTACAGCATAGGATCCAATAGAGCTATTAGTATTGGGAAAGGTAAGACCTGTTGATAGCCTTGTAGCACTATAAATACCTAAAGACTCTAGGTTGGGGACCATTAATGATCCCTTTCTTCCAATATCCGCATCACCGTTTGCACAGGCCGTAGCGATAGAGCCAAATGTGTTGGCCCCCTCATCATTATAAAAACTTGCATCAGGAGCACCACCTATGCCTAGTGAGTCCAAAACAATCAAGACAGCCTTACCCATTAACTTACTTTTTGCAAAATTAAATCCTTGCTTTGCTCTGGCTCTCTTTCCGAGATAGAAAAACAGTCACAGATTTCGCTTTCCAAGGAAGGCGTAAAGATTTTGTCTGCAATATGCAAAAACAGTAGAGCAGTTTTCGTACTGACCTTATTCCCTGTTTTTGCCACCTTTGTAAATCCAACAGACAGGTCAAGTTTATCTGATGCTTTCTGCCTTCCGCCACCCATTTTTATAAGAATATCACCCAATGCTTTTGTATTAATTTTAGTTATATACCCTTCCTTTTTTGCCTTGATTGGCAATACGGAGTCAGCTCTAGGTAGTACCTCTTTATAGGTTGATAAAAAGTGTTTTGGTCCTCCTAAAGCCGATACCATTTTTTCGAAGCGCTCTGCCACATGACCCGAGTCGAATAGTGAATAGATTTTCTGTTTTATTTCTACATGGCTTTTTTCAGAGCAAACCATTGAATATAGTTCGATAGATAAAGCTATTGTTATGTCTAAGAGCGCCTGTTCATTTTTATTTTTACCTAATAAAACTTCAACTATTGTTTCTACCTCTAGAGAGTTACCTATAGATGAGCTAAGTGGATCATCCATATTTGTTATAAGCGCTTTAGTTTTACAATCAGATGCATTTGAAACAGACACCAAACTTCTGGCTAATTTTTTTGCCTGTCTAATATTGGTCATTAGTGCGCCTCTACCAACTTTAACATCCAGAATTAGATTGTTTATTCCAGAAGCCAATTTTTTTGAGATTATAGATGCTGTGATTAAGTCAACTGAATCAACAGTACTGGTCACATCTCTTGTAGAATAAAGAATTTTATCGGCAGGCACTAAATCAGAGGTCTGACCCACAATGGCACATCCTATTTCTGAAACAATTTTTTGAAACGATGCTTCACTCTGTTCTACTTCATACCCTGGTATTGAGGAAAGTTTGTCTAGAGTGCCTCCAGTATGCCCTAAACCTTTTCCAGAAATCATGGGAACAAAACAACCCAGACTTGCCAATAAGGGAGCGAGGATTAAAGACACCGTATCTCCCACTCCACCTGTGGAATGCTTATCTACTATTGGACCATTTAGATTCCACTTCAAAACCGTCCCACTATTCATCATTGAATTGGTTAGATTTATTTTTTCACGTTTGCTCAAACCATTGATCCATGAAGCCATCAAAAACGCGCCCGTTTGGGCTGGCTCAACTCCATTGTCACACAATGCTTGTATAAACCATTGTATTTCAGCAGAAGTTAATTGCTTGTTATCTCTCTTCTTTTTTATTAAATTTTGAATAAGCATCATCTTGCCTGCTGCACTCACTCACTTTATTTTTCTGCGTAATAAATAGATTGCTAAATATCTATTGTATATGATTACTTTATTATTCTAAACTATCTATTTTATAGATCTAATATTTAACATTCTTAAAACCATATAAAGATAATGTCTAATGCCACTAGATAAAAACTTTAATAGCAGAGAAATGGATCCAGTCATTGTTAAAAACAGTGGATCACCTTTTAAGCTGGAGTTTATTAATGAAGTGAGGATTAATAAAAGTGCTGTAGAAAAAAGGTGTGCTTCGGCAATCAACCGTCGGACAGTCAAGAAACATAACCAAGCCGCATGGCTTCTGAAGGCCATTACGTGCATGGATCTTACCACGCTATCTGGAGATGACACCGAGAGTAGGGTTATGCGACTCTGTAATAAAGCCAAGAATCCTTTACGCAATGATCTTTTGGAGAAGCTTGGGATAGCGGATCTAGATATTAAAGTAGGAGGAGTATGTGTTTACCACCAATTCATTAGAACCGCATTAGATAATCTTAAAGGATCCACTATTCCGGTAGTCGCTGTTTCTACAGGGTTCCCAACAGGACTTTCCTCCAAAAAAACAAAAATTTTAGAGATAAAAGAGTCCGTAAGAAGTGGTGCTCAAGAAATTGATATTGTTATATCCAGAAGACATGTTTTATCCGGGAACTGGAAAAAGCTATACGATGAAATATCGGAATATAAAGAAGCTTCGGGTAATGCTCACTTAAAAACTATTTTAGCTGCCGGAGAACTAGGAACATTAAAAAATATCGCAAAGGCTTCTTTGGTTTGTATGATGGCTGGAGCGGACTTCATCAAAACTTCAACAGGGAAAGAAACCATAAATGCAACACTGCCATTTACTTTAGTTATGTCCAGAGCAATAAGAGAATACTTTGAACTTACTGGCTTTGCAGTAGGATATAAGCCCGCAGGTGGAATTTCATCAACTAAAGCTTGTTTGTCTCATATGATACTCATAAAGGAAGAACTTGGTTCAAAATGGCTAAATCCTTCCCTATTCAGACTTGGTGCTTCGTCTTTACTTTCTGATATTGAGAGACAAATAGAGCATTTTATTACCGGTCAATACTCTTCATTCAATAGACATGGCATAGCTTAAAAAAATGATAACAGTTAAAAATGCTTTTAAAAAAATGGATTACGAAGAAGCTCTTGAGAGTAACATTGAGTCATTGGAGTGGATAGCTGAACATAATGGCCAATTCGGGCATTTTATTGGGGGCAGATTTACAAAACCAAAAAACTTATTCAAAACCATTAACCCCTTTAATAAAAAAGAAATTGCTAAAATTTCTCAGGGAACTGTTGCCGACATTAAAAAATCTGTTCAGGCTGCTAGATCAGGCTTAGAAAAATGGCAATCAATCGGCTCCTTTCAAAGATCAAAATATTTGTATGCTATGGCAAGATATGTTCAAAAAGAATCTCGAACAATCTCTGTTTTGGAGTCAATGGAAAATGGGAAATCAATTCGGGAAAGTAGAGATATTGACATACCTCTCGCAGCAAGACACTTTTACTATCACGCTGGCTGGGCACAATTACTTGACGAAGAGTTTGAAAACTATTCTCCGGTTGGGATATGTGGGCAAATTATCCCTTGGAATTTCCCACTTCTGATGTTGGCATGGAAAGTTGCCCCTGCAATTGCGGCCGGCAATTCAGTTATTCTTAAACCAGCAGAGCAAACCTCTCTTACAGCCCTTTATTTTGCAGAAATATGCAAAAGAATTAAGTTGCCGGAAGGTGTAGTAAATGTAGTAACCGGCGACGGCAAAACCGGATCACATCTCGTAACTCAAAAGGATATTTCGAAAGTAGCCTTCACTGGCTCAACAGAGGTTGGTAAAGAAATTAAAAAAAATATGGCGGGAAGTGGAAAAGCTTTGACTTTAGAGTTAGGAGGAAAATCTCCTTTTATAATATTTGACGATGCTGATCTAGATAGTGCTGTTGAAGGTTTAGTTGACGCAATTTGGTTTAATCAAGGACAGGTTTGCTGCGCCGGATCTAGGCTTTTATTACATGAGACAATCAGTACAAAGGTAGAAAAGAAAATCCTTTCAAGAATGAAAAAATTAAGATTTGGTAATCCATTAGATAAAAGCATAGACATGGGGCCTTTAGTAAGCTTTGAACAACAGAGTAGAGTTAAAGGCCTAGTTGATAAGGGAGTAGAAAGTGGAGCAGATATCTTCCAGTGTGATTTACCCTCTAATCTAAAAGGATACTTTTATCCACCGACACTACTAAAAAATGTTTCCCCTTCAATGGAGATTTTCCAGAAAGAGATATTTGGTCCTGTTCTTTCTTCAACAACATTTAGAACTCCAGAAGAAGCAATCTCTCTCGCAAATAATTCCCGCTACGGGCTATCGGCGAGTATTTGGAGCGAGAATATTAACCTTGCGCTGGATATTGCACCAAAATTAAAAGTGGGAGTTGTATGGATAAACTCTACGAACGTTTTTGATGCTGCTGTTGGGTTCGGGGGTTACAGAGAGAGTGGCTATGGCAGAGAGGGCGGAAAGGAGGGAATGTATGAATATCTGAAATTTAATTCAGACCGATACCAAATAAAAGAAGCGAAACTATTAAAGAAAAATATTTTAGTAAAAAAGAAATCTATTCCCCATATAGATCAAACTAGAAAAATGTTTATTGGAGGCACTCAAATGAGGGGAGATAGTGGGCACTCTGTAGCAATATTTGATAACCAGAGAGAAGAGATAGCGACGGTGGGACGTGGTAATCGGAAGGATATCAGGAATGCTGTAGAGGCAGCCAATAAGCAAATGAATTGGACAATGCTTAGTTCCCATGCAAGAGCACAAATAATGTTCTATATTGCGGAAAACCTTTCTCAAAGAAGAGATTATTTTATTAGCTTGCTTTCTTCGACATCATTATGTCAAAACCCAATACAGGAATTTGATACCACATTAAAAAGATTATTTACCTTCGCTTCATGGGCAGACAAATTCGACGGAGTTGTTCATCAAGCGCCAATAAAAGCAAATACCATAGCGATTAATGAACCGGTTGGTGTAATGGGTATCATTTGTCCTGACCATGCTCCGTTGGCGTCTTTTGTTACACTTATTGGAGCGGCTCTTTGCCAAGGAAATCGTTTGATAGTAATTCCTTCAGAAAATTTTCCTTTGCCTGCCGTAGATATGTATCAAATATTCGATACATCAGATGTTCCTGGAGCAGCAATTAATATTGTATCTGGAAAACACAATGAACTCATTAATGCACTTTCAGAGCACCACTCAGTTGATGGCATATGGAATTTTGGAGACTCAAAATACGAAACTAACATTGATAGAGCCTCAGTTTCAAATTTAAAACAAATATGGTCAATAAATGGAAATAAGGTTAACTGGATTAACTATCATGCAAGCTTCAATAAATTGCTATTACGAAAATCGAATCAAGTTAAGAATATTTGGATACCATATGGAGAGTGAGATTTGATCAGATATTATTTAAATCAAAAGCGCCTGGTAGCAGTATTCCCATAGTTGTTTCTTCAAGAAACCCTTCAAGATTACATAAATATACCGGAGTGTCAGCCTTTGAAAATTCCATAAGTCTTTGTCTACACCCCCCACAAGGAGTTGTGGGTCTCTCAGTGTCTGCCAACACTAAAATTTTAGCGATTTCAGTACATCCGTCAGTAACCATTTTTCCTATTGCTGAAGCCTCTGCACACATCCCTTGAGGGAATGCACCGTTTTCAACATTTACCCCTGTATAAATAGTTGAGTTTATCCCGAGCAAACTGACTGCAACACTAAACTTTGAATAAGGTGCATAAGCGTTAGAAAAAACACTTTTTGCGTTCGTAAAAAGTAAGGCTTTTTTTTTTTTCATCTTATTTCTAATTTCTTGGATATCCTATGTTTGCAAGCGCCTCTTTAATTTCTTCTAAAATCAGTGGATCATCTATAGTTGCTGGAACTTTGAATTCTTCACCATCGGCAATCTTGCATACCGTTGAACGCAAAATCTTTCCAGATCGTGTTTTTGGCAAGCGTTTTATAATAAGTGCTTGCTTAAAAAATGCAACAGGCCCAAGCCTATCTCTAACCATTTGTACCAGCTCTTTTTGAACTTCGCCTTCAGGTCTATTTACCCCATCAGTTAAACAAACCAAGCCAAGTGGGACTTGCCCCTTTAAATCGTCACTTATTCCGACAACTGCACACTCAGCAACATCTTTGTGATCAGCTAAAATTTCTTCCATTGCTCCTGTTGACAATCTGTGGCCTGCAACATTAATAACATCATCCGTTCTTGCCATTATATACATGTACCCATCTTCGTCCTTCAACCCGGCATCACCTGTTTCATAATATCCAGGAAATTTTGACAAATATGCCGAAACAAATCTGTCGTTAGCTTTCCAAAGCGAGGGTAAAGCTCCAGGAGCAAGAGGTAACTTGATAGCTATTGATCCTAACTGATTTGGAGGCAAAATATTACCACTGTCATCAAGAACATCTATCTCAAAACCTGGGATTGGTACAGATGGTGAACCAACTTTAATTTTCAACTGCTCGATACCCCAAGGATTTCCAATCATCACGTGTCCACTTTCTGTTTGCCACCAGTGATCTATAACAGGTATTTGGAGCAAATCCTTTGCCCAGTTTATAGTATCAGGGTCTGCTCTTTCTCCAGCCAAAAATAGCGTTCTTAAACTCGTTAAACTATACTTTTTGAGAAAATTACCTTTTGGATCGGCCCTCTTTATTGCCCTAAAAGCGGTAGGGGCCGTAAAGAGCGACACAACGTTGTGATCACTTATTACTCGCCAGAAAGTACCAGCATCTGGCGTTCCAACAGGCTTCCCTTCAAAAAGAACACTAGTAGTACCACTTACCAGGGGAGCATATACTATGTAGGAATGACCTACGACCCAACCTACATCAGAAGCAGCCCAAAAAACTTCACCAGGATGAACATCATAAAAGTTTTTCATGGTCCAATTTAGACTTACCAAATGTCCGCCTACAGGTCTTATTACACCTTTGGGCTGCCCTGTTGTGCCAGAGGTATAAAGAATATATAGGGGGTCTTCTCCACTCACTGAAACACAATCAGCTTCATCAGCCTCTGAAACTAAATCATTCCAATCAAAATCTCGGCCCTTCATCAAATCCGCTCTCAACTCGTCTCTTTGATAAATAATACAAAAATTAGGCTTATGCTTCGCTAATGAAATTGCTTCATCAAGCAAGGGCTTATAGGGAACAATTCTACCAGGCTCTAAACCACAGGAGCCCGCAATTATCGCTTTTGCATTACAATCATCAATCCTTACGGCTAACTCACTTGAAGCAAATCCTCCGAAAACTACAGAATGAATGGCTCCAAGCCTAGCACACGCAAGCATAGCAACTACTGCCTCTGGGATCATTGGCATGTATATAATTACTCTGTCACCTTTTTTAATATCCTTTCCTTTTAGAACTCCAGCTAACTTTGCAACGTTTTGCTTAAGTTCTAAATAGGAAATTTTTCTTACTTTCTTACACATAGCGCTATCATAAATGATTGCGATATCCTCCCCTTTTCCATTCTCGATGTGTCTGTCAACGCAATTATAGCAAGCATTTATTGCTCCACCAGTGAACCAATTATAAATTGGCTTTTTGCTATCATCCAAAATTTTGTCAGGAGCTTTGTACCAAGTAATTTCTTTTGCTTGGTTTTTCCAGAATTCTGAAGGGTCCTGCTTCCATTCGTCATAAACCTTTTTATAACTCAATTGATCCTCCTAGCTAACCATAGATTTGAACAGGCGTTCCTGCTAAAGCAGAAATATTTAAAAGTCCTCTTGTGGTAATTGATGGACTAACAATATGTGCTTTATTTCCCATCCCCATTAAAATAGGTCCTACTTCAATCCCATTAGATCTCATTTTTAAAATATTACGCACACCACTCGCTGCATCTATATTACTGAATACTAGGACGTTTGCTGAGCCTGTAAATCTGCTGCCCCTAAAGATTCTCTGTCTTAAATCCTCATCAAGAGCCGAGTCGGAATGCATTTCACCCTCATATAAAAAATCTAATTTTTTGCTATCAAGTATGTGAAGAGCTTCTCTCATTCGTCTTCCTGAGTCAGTATCTAAACTTCCAAATTGAGAGTGAGAACAAAGGGCAATTTTAGGGGTAACACCAAAACGTTTAGTATGTCGCGCCGCTCCAATGACGATCTCAGCTATCTCTTCCGCGGTAGGGTTTGGATGGATATTACAATCAGCTACAAACAAGACATCTGACTCTAATATCATCATTGATAATGCTCCAACGGGCTTCAATCCCTCACCAGATAAAATTTCCTCAATATATTTTAGATGCCATAGGTATTGTCCAAAAGTTCCACAAATTAAGCTGTCGGCCTCGCCTCGTTTTACCATAATTGCTCCGATAGCTGTTGTGTTTGTTCTCATAATTTCTCTGGCTAAAGCTGGTGTGACGCCTTTTCTCTCCATTATTCCTAAATATGCTTGCCAATATTCTCTGAACCTGGGATCATTTTGGGGGTTTACCAGCTCAAAATCCTTATCGTACACTAGCGGCAACCCATATCTCTCAATTCTATTTTCAACTACTTCTGGTCGCCCAATCAGTATCGGTTTATCGTTCGTTTCTTCTAACAATGCTAAAGCAGTCCTCAGTGTTCGCTCATCTTCTCCTTCAGCAAAAACAATCTTTCGAGATGATGTTTTTGCGGCTTCGAAGACTGGCTTCATTAAGATGGTAGATTTATAAACTGATCCTTCCAATTTTTGTTTATAAGCCTTCACATCTTTCAAGGGACGAGAAGCGACGCCACTTTTCATTGCAGCCTCTGCTACCGCCACTGCAACATTCGGCAATAGTCTCGGATCAAAGGGTTTCGGGATAAGATACTCTTTGCCAAACTTTAAAATTTCTCCCTGATATGCTTCTACAGTTTCTGCGGTTGAAGTTTGTCTAGCTAGATTCGCTATTGCATATATACAGGCTAATTTCATTTCATCATTTATTTGTGTGGCTCCAACATCAAGAGCACCTCTAAAAATGAAGGGAAAACATAAAACGTTGTTTACTTGGTTTGGATAATCAGATCGACCTGTAGCTATCAGCGCATCAGGTACCACCTTTAGCGCATCAGCTGGATTGATTTCTGGATCAGGGTTAGCAAGAGCAAAAATTATTGGTTGCTTGTTCATTTTGAGAACCATTTGACTGGTCAATACACCTGGACCTGAAAGCCCTAAGAACATATCGCAATCTTTAATCACATCATCTAATTTTGACAAATTGCTATCTTGAGAAAACCGTTTTTTCTCTTCATTTATTTCACTTCTATTTTTTGTAATTAAACCCTTGCTATCGCTAAGCCATATATTTTCTCTTTTTGCACCTAATTTCACCAACATTTCTAAGCAAGCTATTCCAGATGCTCCTGCCCCAACGGCAACAATTTTAGTATTTTCAATTTTCCTATTTGAGAATTCAATCGCATTGACGGCTGCTGCACCTACCACTATCGCTGTTCCATGTTGGTCATCATGGAAAACAGGTATTTTCATCTTTTCTTTGCAAAGTCTCTCAACTTCAAAACAGTCTGGCGCTTTAATATCTTCTAAATTTATCGCACCAAAAGTTGGCTCTAAAGACGCTACTATCTCAGCAAGTCTTTGTGGGTCATCTTCATCCACTTCGATATCAAAACAGTCGATATTTGCAAACTTCTTAAATAGAACGGCTTTCCCTTCCATCACAGGTTTAGAGGCACCAGGTCCTATATTTCCTAAACCTAAAACGGCTGTACCGTTAGAAATCACTGCGACTAAATTGCCTTTCGAGGTATACTTAGAGGCAGTTTTTTCATCTTCCTTTATTTCCAAACAAGCCTCGGCAACTCCAGGAGAGTATGCCCTTGAGAGATCTCTTTGATTAGCCAAAGGTTTTGTCGCTCTAATTTCCAACTTCCCCGGTTGTGGAAACTCATGATAATCAAGCGCAGCTTTTTTAAAACTATTTTCTTTTGAATTCCTTGCCAATTTTTCCTCTTAAATTAGTGGTTGCGACCTTTTTTATTGAACAATAGCTGAATAATCTCATCTGCCGCTCTTGGAATATTAGTACCAGGTCCAAATATCGCACTAACCCCACTGTCTTTCAAAAATTTATGATCTTGATGTGGAATAACACCGCCGCAGATTACAAGCATATCTTGTCCACCTTTCTTTTCTAGCTCCTCGATTAGTTGTGGAGCCAGTGTTTTATGGCCTGCCGCCTGTGTTGAAATACCGATGATATCAAATTTTCCATTCAGTGCGTCCTCAGCTGCCTCAGATGGTGTCTGAAATAAAGGGCCTACTTTTACATCAAACCCAAAATCAATAAATGCTGAAGCAATTACTTTTGCTCCTCTATCATGACCATCTTGCCCCATTTTGACAACTAGCATCTTCGGCTTTCGACCCTCCATTCTGGTAAAGCTGTCCACAACATCTAATGTCTGCTCGATCTCCTTTTTCTTTTTGAAGGACTTAACATATTGCCCGTTACCAACTTCACTTGTTGTTGAATACCTAGTGTAAACTTCCTCTAAAGCATATGACATTTCTCCTAAAGTGGCTCGCTCTCTAGCAGCCTCAATTGCTAATGCTAAGATGTTTCCAGTACCATCTCTTGCTGCTAATTTCATATTATTAAGAGCAGCTAGACATTTTTTTTCATCTCTAGAACTTTTTATATTTTCTAGTCTTTCAATTTGCTCAAGACGTACTTTTAAGTTATCTACATCTCTGACTTCTACGTTTTGTTCATCCTCTCCAACGTATTTATTCACTCCAACAATGACTTCCTCACCACTATCTACCTTAGCCTGACGAATTGCTGCTGATTCTTCTATTCGTCGCTTAGGCAGACCGAGCTCCACCGCCTTAGTCATACCTCCTAATTCTTCAATTTCCTGGATCTGTTCCCATGCCTTTTCACAAATTTCGTTAGTTAAAGTTTCCACGTAATAACTCCCTGCTAGCGGATCAACCACATTTGTTATTCCAGTTTCTTCTTGAAGAATTAATTGAGTATTTCTAGCAATTTTTGCCGAGAACTCCGTTGGTAAAGCAATAGCCTCATCTAGAGCATTTGTATGAAGACTTTGAGTCCCACCCAGCACAGCTGCTAGTGCCTCATATGCAGTTCTAACCACATTATTATAGGGGTCTTGTTCCTGTAAGCTTACACCTGAGGTTTGGCAATGTGTCCTAAGCATCAATGAACTAGATTTTTTTGGATTAAATTCCTTAATAATCCTTGCCCATAAAATTCTTGCAGCTCGAAGTTTGGCTACCTCCATAAAGAAATTCATACCGATCGCAAAAAAGAATGAAAGCCTTCCAGCAAAATCATCAATATTTAAGCCTTTAGATAAGGCCGCTCGTACATATTCTTTCCCATCAGCTAAAGTAAATGCCAATTCCTGTACCAAATTAGCTCCAGCTTCTTGCATATGGTAGCCAGATATTGATATAGAGTTGAATTTTGGCATCTCTTTGCTCGTAAACTCTATTATATCAGCAATCAATTTCATAGAGGGTTCGGGAGGGTAAATATAGGTATTTCGGACCATAAACTCTTTTAGTATGTCATTCTGAATGGTACCCGTTAATTTTTCTCTTGGCACCCCTTGTTCCTCTCCTGCAACGATAAAGCTTGCCATTATAGGTATAACTGCTCCATTCATAGTCATAGAGACCGACATTTGATCTAATGGAATACCCTCAAACAAGATCTTCATGTCTTCTACTGAGTCAATAGCGACACCTGCTTTACCCACATCCCCTTCAACTCTTGGATGGTCACTATCGTATCCGCGGTGAGTAGCCAGATCGAATGCAACCGATATCCCTTTCTGCCCAGACGCAAGATTTTTTCTATAGAACTTATTACTCTCTGCAGCTGTAGAAAAACCAGCGTACTGTCTTATTGTCCACGGCCTACCAGCATACATGGTTGCCCTTGGTCCTCTCATGAACGGCTCTTTACCTGGAATACTATTTAAGTGTTCGAGTCCTTCAAGATCAGTCTCCGTATACAAAGGTTTGATATCTATCCCCTCTGCTGTTTCAACATTGAGGGATTCTAACTTTTTTCCTCTTAATTCTTTTTCGGCTAAATGCTTCCACTCCGAAAGTTTTTTATGCTGCATGTTATACCTTATTCAAACTCAATAATTACATCATCTACTGCCAAACTGTCACCAGCTGCTACATTGACTTTTTTAACCTTACCTTTTTTCTCAGCTCTAAATACATTCTCCATCTTCATTGCCTCAACAGAACATAAAATTTGACCTTCCTCAATAAAATCTCCATCTTTTACACTCATAGAAACTAAGAGGCCCGGCATGGGACATAAAAGAAATTTCGATGTATCAATAGCTTCAGGCTCCTTTATAAATTTAAATAACTCTTTTTCAGTTTCATTACATACAACTACTGTATCCATAAAACCTCGGTACTCTACAGTAATTCCTTCATCCTTAAATCTTAAATTTGCGACAATATTTTTTTTGTTAAAACTTGCGCTTATCAGGGCATCGCTCGGTTTCCAACTAGTGACAAACTTTAACTGCGTGTCATCTACAATAACAGTATTCTCATGGTCACCTGTCTGAATTTTAACAGCAACCCATTGATCCTCAAACTTTATAAAATATTCACCAACCGTACTCTTCTCAGAAGGATTCATTCTCCCTGAAATTGTTTGATCTCTCATATTTTTTGTATGCTGTGCAAAAGCAATTAAAGCAGCTAGTTGGTTGCGTTCCTCTTTAGAAAGTGTCTCACCTTTAAATCCTTCAGGATAGTTTTCTTCTATAAAACCTGTTGAAATATTGCCTTCGCAAAAATCAATATTCCTATAAACGCTATGTAGAAAGGGTATATTTTGTCCTATTCCCTCAATTTGATAATTATCCAAAGCTTCCTGCATGTAGTCAATAGCGCGTTCCCTAGTTTCTCCCCAAGAACATAACTTAGATATCATCGGATCATAATAAATACTGATTTCTCCACCTTCAATTACACCGCAGTCATTTCTAATTACTTTATCCTCGGTATTGGATACTTCAGGGGGTTTAAACTTCGTTAATCTTCCAGTAGAGGGAAGAAAGTTTCTGTAAGGATCTTCTGCATAAATTCTACTTTCGAAAGCCCAACCCTTTAGTTTTACTTCGTGTTGCATTAAATTTAATCGCTCCCCATAAGCGACTTTTATCATTAATTCTACAAGATCTAGACCGGTTACTAGTTCTGTAACGGGGTGTTCTACTTGCAAACGTGTATTCATTTCTAGGAAATAAAAATTTTTATCTCCATCCACTATAAACTCTACAGTTCCTGCAGAGCAGTAGTTTACTGCCTTTGCCAAACTTACAGCTTGATCTCCCATTTTCATTCTTAGCTGGCTGTCAAGGAAGGGACTTGGGGCTTCTTCAATAACCTTTTGATTTCTTCTTTGAATCGAACATTCTCTTTCCCCCAAATATATACAATTTCCAAACTTATCAGCTAGTACTTGGATCTCAATATGCCTAGGATTAGTTATATACTTCTCGATAAAAACTCTTTTATCACCGAAAGATTTTTCTGCCTCGTTTTGAGAGGAAACTAAACCTTGTTTCAATTCGCTCTCAGAACTTATAATTCTCATACCTTTACCACCACCGCCTGCTGATGCTTTAATTAATACTGGAAACCCAATATCTTTTGCGATTTTTAATGCTTGATTTTCATCAGAAATTTCACCTAGAAACCCAGGTACGATGGATACTCCTGATTCTTCAGCGATTTTTTTTGACGATATTTTATCACCCATTAAATCTATTGCTGAGCTTGGTGGTCCTATGAAAACTAAATTATTTTTTTCTACTTCTCGAGCAAAATCTGAATTTTCTGAAAGAAATCCATAGCCTGGATGAACTGCCTCTGCTTCCGTTTGTTTCATAGCAGGAATAATTTTCTCTTTATCTAGATAAGAACTTTGTGCAGGACTTTCTCCTATATATATTGCCTCATCGGCCATCAAGGTATGCGGGGAATACCGGTCTGCGTCTGAATAAACAGCAACTACTTTTATACCCATACCTTGGGCTGACTTAATTACGCGACAGGCAATTTCACCTCTATTTGCGACAAGTATTTTATTAAACATTTTAATTCACTACCCTATTACATCAGGAAAATTTTTTTCTATTTCCTTTACATCTAAAACCAAAAGAGCCTCATAGGATTTGGGATTGAAGTTTTTTTCTGCACTTTTAATCTCCCTATCGAATAACCAGCTAATCCTTCCAGCATCAAGGTTTCCTCTCAGAAATGGCTTATCACCAAAAAAATCATAAAGATGAGAGAGAAAAACCGTGTCAGCGATTATGTCATTTTTTCGTCTATCTGCATACCTTTCTCTTCTGAAAATTTTAGCAGGCTCAACTTTATTTTCGCGCCGTATAGTAAAGTGCACCTTTGTTTGCTTTATTCCCGATGGAAATCCCTTATGCTTAAAAATCTTATACCTCGTTAAAGTGGAATATTGTCATGTTTTTTCAGTGGGTTTGATAATTTTTTATTCCTTAGGCTGGCGAACGCTCTCGCAATTCTACGCCGTGTATTTCTTGGCATAATGACCTCATCTATAAATCCCTTCTCAGCCGCAACAAAAGGGTTGGCAAATCTCTCTTCATATACTTTTCTATGATTTTCTAGCTTTCCACTATCGCCAAGATCCGCTCTATGTATTATTTCCACAGCACCCTTTGCCCCCATAACTGCAATTTCAGCAGTTGGCCAAGCATAATTGAAATCACCTCTGAGGTGCTTAGACGCCATAACATCGTACGCTCCGCCGTATGCTTTTCTTGTTATAACAGTAACTTTAGGCACTGTAGCTTCTGCGTAAGCGAATAAAAGTTTAGCGCCATGCTTAATTACACCGCCATATTCTTGAGAGGTGCCAGGTAGAAATCCTGGAACATCTACGAAAGTTAAGATTGGTATCTCAAATGCATCACAAAAGCGAACAAATCGGGCAGCTTTACGAGAACTATCTATATCAAGACAACCTGCTAGCACCATAGGTTGATTTGCTACAACCCCTACAGTTGACCCGTTGACCCTAATGAAACCGACTAAAATGTTCTTTGCAAATTCCTTCTGAATTTCAAAGAAGTCATTTTCATCAGCTATTTTAATTATCAATTCCTTCATATCATATGGTGTGTTGGGATTTTCAGGAACTAATGTATCCAGGGAATTTTCTGATCGGTTTATCGAGTCGTATACTTCTACAGTGGGGCTCTTGTCAGTATTATTGAGTGGAATAAAGTCGAAAAACCTTCTCACTTGTTTAAGCACAATGATGTCATTGTCATATGCCGCATCAGCAACACTTGATTTGCTGGTATGCGTCTTTGCTCCGCCAAGTTCTTCTGCAGTTACCACCTCATTTGTAACAGCTTTGACTACATCTGGACCAGTGACGAACATATAGCTTGAATTTTTTACCATGAAAATAAAATCAGTCATAGCAGGCGAATAAACTGCTCCACCGGCACAAGGCCCCATAATTACGCTAATCTGCGGCACGACACCGGAAGCCAAAGTATTTCTCTTGAAGACCTCCGCATATCCAGCGAGAGAAGCTACACCCTCTTGTATTCTTGCACCACCGCTATCATTCAATCCAATCACTGGCGCCCTGTTTTGAACGGCCATATCCATAATCTTACAAATCTTTTTTGCATGACTTTCCGATAAGGACCCACCTAAAACCGTAAAATCTTGACTGAAAACATATACCAATCTACCGTTGATCGTCCCCCACCCAGTTATTACACCGTCACCCGGGATTTTTTGAGTTTCCATACCAAAATCATAACAATTATGAGTTACAAACATATCAAATTCTTCGAATGAGTTCCTATCAAGCAAAACCTCTAAGCGTTCCCTAGCTGTAAGTTTTCCTTTCTCATGCTGTGCTTTTACTCGTTTCTTTCCCCCACCAAGTCGTGCCTCTTCCCTACGTTTTTCAAGTTGCTGTAAAATGTTTTCCATAATTGTCCTTACACGATAATATTTTTAACTTGAAAGAGCCTCAAGGTCTTCATCTGAAGCCTCAAAGTTGCTAGTGACAGATCTCACGTCATCATCGTCTTCCAAGGCTTCGATCAATTTGGCCACCTTTTGTAATTGCTCGATACCTATTTTAATTGGTTCTTTGGCTTTCCATATTATCTTACTGCTTATATCCTCAAAATGACATTTCTCCATAAAGTTCGCAATTGTGTTTAATTCTTCTGTAGAACAATAAATAAATGCCCTTTGATCATAAAACTCAACATCGTCTGCCCCTGCATCTATTGCTTTTTCAAAGACTTCATCTTCGCTTTGTGCTTTGAGATCGAATGCGATTAACCCACACTGATCAAATAGAAATCCCACAGATCCACTTTCACCGAGGTTCCCACCATATTTAGTAAATAAAGAACGCACATTAGACGCTGTTCTATTTCTGTTGTCAGTTAATGCTTCTACTATCACTGCAATGCCACCAGAGGCATAGCCTTCGTATCGAATCTCATCCATATTTTCAAAATCTGAACTTTGAGACTTTTTAATTGCCCGATCTATAACATCTTTTGGCACGGAGTTAGATTTTGCCTCTCTCACTGCTAAACGTAATCTAGGGTTTTTTTCTGGATCAGGATCGCCAATCTTTGCTGCAACCGTTATCTCCTTGGACAACTTAGAGAACAACTTAGACCTGGCCGCGTCTTGTCGACCTTTTCTATGCTGAATATTTGCCCATTTACTATGACCAGCCATGTAAGTTTCTACCACAAAAATTTTTCATAAAACAACAAAAAAAAGTATTATTCGTTATTATGCTGAGCGCCCTAAAACTCCACCGATCCTAATTGCTTTTATCTTTTTTGCCTTACCGTTTTTATTCAAATCCACCGTTACTCCGCACAGAGTGGCCTCTCCATTTGCCGGCGTAAATCTTCCACTAATTTGATTTTTCAAAAACCTCCGCATTGGTTCGGCTTTATCCATACCAATGATACTATTATAGTCACCAGACATTCCTGCATCAGACTGAAATGCCGTTCCATTTTCTAAAATTCTTGTGTCCCCTGTTGGTACATGTGTATGAGTACCAATTACTAAACTTGCTTTGCCATCACAAAAATGGCCCACGGCCATTTTCTCGGAGGTTGCCTCTGCATGTACATCTACAATTATACAATCCACATTCAGGCCAAGCTTATATTGAGAAAATATATCTTCCAAGAACGGAAATGGGTCCAAGAATTTTTTTTTCATAAACACCCGTCCCAAAACCTGTAACACAAGTATTTTCTTATCATTTACCGAAAAAATTTGCCAGCCTTGCCCAGGACAATCATCTGAATAATTAATTGGTCTAACTATTTGTTTTGTGCGTGCTAATAAAGGTATTATTTCTTTATTGTCATAGGCATGATCTCCTAGAGTGATGCAATCGACAGAAGCATTCAACAAATCTTCTGCGTGGTTTGCAGATAGTCCTGCTCCAGACGTTGCATTTTCTGCATTCACGACAACAAATTCAATTTTTTCAGAAGAAACAAATTGATGAAGACTACTCTCTATTTTTTGCCTTCCTGTTTTCCCAACAATATCACCAAAAAAAGCTACTTTCATGTTCTAGGTTTCTTCATTTAAAATTGTTGGAAATAATCCATTCCTCTTTCAGTTAAAACCGCGTCTAGGGGAACATCATGAACCTCCGATGGTAGATCGTGATAACTTTTTTGCCCTGAAAACGCAAGCCCGATATATTTTACTCGCTTATTTCTTCTTAAATATTTTATTGTTCTATCGTAGAAGCCTCCACCATAACCTAGCCTCATTCCCTTAGAATCGTAAGCTAAAAGAGGACAAATGATTAGATCAGGAATTAAGGTCTGATCATTATCAGGCACGGATATTCCATAATGTCCAATAACCATTTCCTCTCCTGGACGCCAAGGTTTGAATATTAAAGGTTGTTTTTTATTTGCAACTATTGGCAAGCAAACGGTTTTGTTTTTGATATCAAGATACTGTATCAACGACAGGGGATTTATTTCGCTATTTATGGGGTGATATAAAGCTACAACAAAAACAGACTTTTGACTTGAAATCCATTCATGGAAAAAGTGTGTAATTCTTTTGGCATATTCCTCATGGTGCAAAGCTTCATAGACTTTCCTTCTTTTACTAATCGCAATTTTTCTATGTTGTACTTTATCGATTTCAAACAACAAACCACCTCTTTAAAAAGGTGAGAACCAGCAAAACCGTATTGTTTTATCCTCGAGAGCCTGAATTAACAGGTGGGCATCGGTTATCAGAGGCCACGACCTTGACAGAGCCAACTCCCTTTCGAGATTTTAAGGCCACTAGGATTAAACTTTTACAAGAAAGCCAGAACTCACAATCACGACCATATATAATCTAAAAAAAATTTAAACAAGTTTTTAAACTAGTAGTTTTTATTGTAATGATAGGCCTTTAATGTGGAATAACACATATATATCTAGCCAGCACAATAATATTCTAAAATAACTTTGTGTCTTTCAAAAAAAGCTGTTAATAAGTTCTTTTTTAACTTACAAATTACGGATGTAAGTTATGCCGATGTAGCTCAGTTGGTTAGAGCACTAGATTGTGGATCTAGGGGTCGTTGGTTCGAATCCAACCATCGGTACCAATCTCGAAAAAACAAGTACACAATATGGTCAAAATAAATGGAAATGAAATAAGAAAAGGAAATGTGATCGAGCATAAGAATGGTTTATGGATTGCGGTGAAAACATCTCATGTTAAGCCAGGTAAAGGAGGCGCTTTTGCTCAGGTAGAATTAAGAAACATTAGAACAAACTCTAAATTAAATGAACGGTTCCGGTCAGCTGATAAGATTGAGAGAGTAAGACTTGAACAAAAGGACTACCAATTCTTATATAAAAGTGATGTAGACTTTATATTTATGGATAATGAAACCTTCGAACAAATCACCATCAAGGAAGATGCCTTAAACGTAATCACCAATTTTCTTACAGAAGGATTAGTAGTTCAAATTGAATTTTTTGAAAATGAAGCTTTAAACGTCTCATTGCCTGAAAAATTGTCCTGTGTTGTAAAAGAAACTGAACCTACAATCAAGGGACAAACTGCTGCAAATAGCTCTAAACCAGCAATCCTCCATAACGGTTTGCGAATTATGGTTCCTCAATTTATTGCTGAAGGGGAATCAATAATAGTTTCTACTGAAACGTGCGAATATCTTGAGAGATCTTAAGGACCCCAAAAGGCGTTTTATGCAAAACAATACTGCCAATTTAAACATAATGATAAAAGCTGCTAGGAAAGCTTCTAAATCACTTATTAGAGATTTTAACGAAATCGAAAAACTTCAGGTTGTATCAAAAAAAGCAGGTGACTTCGTATCAAAAGCTGATTTAAGAGCAGAAAAGATTATCAAAGAGGAATTACTTTTTGCGCGACCAAGTTACGGTTGGTGCGCTGAAGAAAGTCAGGAAATAGATGGAGAGGACCCTACGAGGAGATGGATAGTGGACCCATTAGATGGAACAACCAATTTTTTGCATGGCATTCCTCATTGGGCTATATCTATCGCTCTGGAGCACAAAAAGGAAATCGTTGCAGGAATAATTTATGATCCTATTAAAGATGAATTGTTTTCTGCTCAGAAGGGCGGGGGGTCTTGGTTAAATGAACAAAGATTAAGAGTATCTAATAGAACCACGTTCCAGGAAATGTTGTTTTCTACAGGTATTCCTTTCGGTCAAAATGATAATCTACAAAATTCTCTTTCATCTATTGGTACTCTTATGCCTAGTTGTTCAGGGATAAGAAGAAATGGTGCAGCTGCTCTGGATTTAGCATACGTTGCCGCTGGTAGATTTGATGGCTTTTGGGAACAAAACTTATCTCCCTGGGATATGGCAGCGGGAATAATTCTTGTGAAAGAGGCAGGAGGGATTTTAGAAAGTATAGAAACAGATCACTCCCCCTTAGAAACCGGAAATATTATTTGTTCAAATAATCAGGAGACAGTCTTTAAAAAATTTTCTGAAATTATTAGATCTTCAATACACTAGAGTTAGTGGTTGCCCAAAAACAGTTAATTTCTCCTCTTTGAAATCTTCCTTAATTTTAATCAAACAGTAATTATTAGAGATACTGTATATTTCTCCCACAACCTTGCCGTTAAAATAAATTTTTTTGTCCATCTTGTTTTCAGGATTGCTTGGAATACGTCCACAATAAAGTTTATTTTTTAACTTCGCCTTATGTTTCATTCGTGCAGTCACTTCTTGGCCTATATAACAACCTTTTTTGAAGTCCACGCCTTTAATTTTTTCAAAGTTCAACTCTAAAATATATGATTTCTCAGGGATCAATTCTATCCCTGTTTCTGGAATAAGGCTTTTTATTCTATTAGTCTCAAACTCCTCAAACCCTAATCTCTCATTTGCAAACTCCTCCTTGAAATCATAACAACGCCAGCCTAGTGTATTTGCTCTTGGGTCAGCAAAAGAACAGGTTTCTTGCGCCACAGAGCTAAGCACAACCTGACATGCTTTATCAAAAATAGTCACATCAGAATTGAGTTTATAAAATTCTAGAAATTTTTTGAATGCTTCAGCTCTAGACTGATGGATATCGATAAAAATTTCCTTGTTACCCAAAGAAAAAACAAAAAAATCAAACAAATATTTGCCTTGAGGAGACAAAATCGCAGTGTAAATAATACCCTCTTTCGATACTTTCTCAATATTGTTCGTAGTTAGTGCTTGTAGAAAATCAATTTTATCCTCTCCTTCTATGGCTAGAGTGGCTCTATTCTTGTCAACAAAGAAAAAATCAGTAACACCGGTTTTAATCATCGTTTTTCTTTTCTACTTGTGATTTGAATAAATTAGAATAAAGAGAATTCTCCAGCAATAACTTACTATGCTTACCCTGTCCCATAATTTTTCCATTGTCCAAAACCAGTACTTTGTCGCTATCAACTATAGTAGATAATCTATGTGCTATTGTAATTGTAGTTGAATGCTTTGCAAGATTACTAAGGGATTTTTGAATCAACTCCTCTGACTTACTGTCCAAAGCCGAGGTTGGCTCATCTAAAAGAAGAAGGGGACTGTTTCTCAGGAAGGCACGGGCTATAGATATTCTTTGGCGTTGCCCTCCTGATAGGTTTGATCCTCTTGGGCCAACAATTGTGTTTAAACCATCTTTTAAGCCATTAGTAAATTCGTCAACATAAGCCATTTTAGCTGCCTCTCTGATTTCGCCGTCAGAAGCTGTTGGCTTTCCAAATCTAATATTTTCTAGTATCGTTTCGTCAAACACCATCCCATCTTGACGTACAACAGAAATAAGGGAACGCAGATCCTTTAAGCAGAGCTCTTTAATATTAATTCCGTTCAGCTTTATAAGCCCACTACTTGGGTCTATCAACCTTGTAATGAGATTAAACAAAGTTGTTTTTCCGCTACCAGAATAGCCAACAACCGCGTTTGATGTGCCCTCTTCAATCCCAAAAGTTATATTTTCAAGAACTTTTTTATCTTCATAAGAAAAGTGTACACTATCGAACTCAACTCCTATCTTATCAAATTTTTTTTCAACGCTAGACAATCTTGGAAAAACTATTCTTGATTTTTCCTCAAAAATTTTAAATACACGTTCTAAGCTAGCCATGGCAACCTGAATATTACCCGAGACATTACTCAATCTTCTGAGAGGTTCAAAGATTAATGCCATAGCAGTGAAAAAACTCATGAACTCTCCTATAGTCTTAGACCCTGATGTGATATCGATAGCTCCAAAAACCATTACAGCTAAAAACCCGATTGCTGCTATGACATCAATCATGGCTGGGATACCCGCCATGCCAGCCTCGAGTCGAAGCCTTACTTTATGCGTAAGCTGAAGGATATCAAAAAATTTGTTGCGTTCACGCCCCTCAGCTCGGTTAAGCTTAATATCTGTTATGCCATGGAATATCTCATCCAATCGTACGTTCGCTTTCGACTCATAGTCCCTATTTTCTCCTGCTCTGGATCTGACTAAGCCTTGTAGAAGCAAAATTGGTAATACTAAAAATGGAAGGCCCAGAAAGGCAATTAACGACCATTTCCAATCAATAAAAAAAACAACAGCAAGCAAAGAGATTAATGAAAATCCGTCTCTTCCAACTGTCATAAATGCTTCTCCAACTGACTCAGATAAAGCTTTACTGTCAGCTCTTACCCTATCCATAAGAATACCTGGTGAGTTTTTTTGATGGAACCCAACATCCATATTTAAAAGATGTGCTACCATTCGATCCTGAATAACTTTAATAATTTTCTGACAAACATTTACTGTCAAAAGCCTGTGAACGAATCCTGCTATGGCCCTAATTGAAAAAATGGAAAAGATTACGACTGCTACAAATAAGATGCTCGATGTATCTTTAGAAACCAAAACATTATCAAATAAAAATTTAATTGAATAAGAAAGCAGCCCCAACATCGATCCTTCTATTGACATAAAAATCAATGCTATAAATAGAAGAGCGAAATGCTCTCTTACGTATAAACTCCAGAACCATTTAAAAAGAGGCTTTTTATCATCTTTAATATTCATACTAATAATTTTATCTGGGAATTTTGAACCAATGGGAATTTTTTCTAAAATCACCGTACCTTTGTGTCATCTCTTCTCTATGGTAACGTTTCTCTACCCAATCCAAAAAGTTAATCCTGTCTTTTTTGAAAGCATGCCGATATTCCATAAGCATAAAGTCTAAAATGCCCGCCGTCCAACCGCCCAGGTGTAAAAACTTAAAGGAAAGTTGCTTTTGAGCTATTTCCACAGGTGTATTTAGAACCAGTAAGAAATAAAGAGCTGACCCTAAACCTGCTCGATCTGATCCCGACTTACAGTGCATCAAAAATGGTTTTTTTATGTTCTTAAAAACTTCATTTATTTCAAAAATTTTTTCTTTTTCAGGTAATTTAGATGAGTACAACCTTATATTTATCAAGTTTATCCCAACCTCCTCACATATATTTTTTTCAATAAAAAAAGCTCCTTGATTAGACTCTCCTCTAAAATTAATAATTGACCGAATACCTTTTTCTTTTTGCCATTCCACTATCCGCTTCTCAGAGGGCTGATTAGATCTGAATACTCCAGGAGCTATTTCAAAATTGTTATGGTAAAGGATCCTAAGAAACTCATGATCTATCCAAAAAGCATGTTTTTCAGCAGATTTCTTATTTGAGGAAGAGAAAGTTTTTTCTAAATCACTTCTCCAGTTTTCATCAAACTTTTCAAATTTTTGCTTTAAGTGAAACAATATGTTCGTCCTTTTCCGCGATTAGTATTACAACACTTCCAAACCAGCAAGACTTTTTGATTGCAAATAGCTATAACTTTTGTTTATAGGTTACATTAACAACCAAGATTGGTGAAATAATAATGAAAGTTTCTAACGGACGCATACACAGAGCTCTTCCCGGACCATCAATAATACCAGATAAGGTACTTCAAGCTATGCAAAGACCTGCTCCCAACATTTACGGAGGCGAGCTCGAAGAGATTACTATGAGAATATTATCCGATATTTCTAAATTAGCTGGTAGCAAAGGCAGAGTAGCGCTGTATATATCAAATGGTCATGGGGTGTGGGAAGCGGCCTTAACAAATCTCTTTAATGAAGAAGACAAAATTCTAACTATTTCAAATGGTGTTTTTGGCAAGCACTGGGGTAATATTGCTTCAAAGCTGGGGATAGAGGTAGTTCATTTAGAATACGGAATGGATAGGGCTTTTGAATTCAATGACCTCGAAAAAGCTCTTTCCGAGGATATTGATAAAAAGATCAAAGGTATTTTGGTTGTTCAAACAGACACTGCTTCTTCTATGCTTTTAAATATAGAAGAAATAAGTAAATTAAAACAAAGTTTGAATCATCCAGCCTTGTTATTAGTAGACAGTATTGCATGTTTTGGATGTGATGATATGAAAATGGATGAATGGGGTGTTGATCTACTATTAACAGCATCACAAAAAGGTCTGATGACTCCGCCTGGCTTAGGATATCTAGTGATAGGAGAGAGAGCTGAGATCCAAGCAAAAAAAGTCACAAAAAAATCAGCTTACTGGGATTGGGGTCCTAGACTTGATCCAACAAATTTTTATGAAATTTATTTTGGAACTGCGCCAACGCACTTACTATTTGCTCAAAAGGCAGCACTAGAGATTATGAACGAAGAAGGTAAAGATAACATCATCAAGAGGCATGAAATTTTAGCTAATACAGTCTGGAAAGCCGTTGATATATGGAGTCAAGAAGGAGTGTTGAAATTTAATGTTCCTAATAAAGAAAATAGATCTCACGCTGTTACCACACTTGTCGCAAAAAACTATGATCTTCTCCCATTTAAAAACTGGGTAGAGAAAAATACTGGGGTTGAATTGGGGATTGGATTAGGATTTGAGGGACCAGAGTACTTTGATGGGAATTCTGCGTTCAGAATTGCACATATGGGCCACCTTAATCCTCACATGCTTCTTGGGGTTTTAGCATCGTTAGAAATGGGTCTTATTGCAGCTAATATACCATTTAAAAAGGGGGGGCTAGAAAATGCTATTGATTACTTAGCAAACTCTATAAATAATGAGAGTTAAAGATTCTTAATTATCCTATTCATTGCATCATCTAAAACTGTTAAATCGTTATTTGTGCCTGCGGTTATTCTTATAAACGAATTTAGAGGCTTGACACTTGGCATGCGGACAAAAATCTTTTCTTGAATTAAACTGTTCATTAACTTTGCCGCAAAGTTACCATCACTACCACTATTTATCGGCACAAAATTTGTTCTTGAAACTAATGAGTTAAACCCAAATTTCATAAAGATGGAGGCAATATCTTTTTTTGAATTGTCAACTTTTTTCAAAACAACCTGTAAATATTCCTGATCCTCCAATGCTATTTTGGCAGCGATTTGACCAAGTCTGTTTACTCCGAAGTGATTTCTTACTTTATTAAATGCCTCAACCAATTTCTTGTTTCCAATTCCGTAGCCTACCCTTAACCCGGCCAAGCCATAGGCCTTAGAAAAAGTTCTAAATCTGATAACGTTTTCCCGATCTATGTCAATCGGAGCTAATTCATTCACATCTACAAAGTCTGAGTATGCTTCGTCGAGACAAAGTATTGTTTTTTCAGGTATATTATCTATTAAATCCTGTATTCTTTCTTTACAGTGAAAAGTTCCCATTGGATTATCTGGGTTAGATACATATAAAATTTTCGCTTTGCTTTTCTTTGTGGCACTTAGCAATGCGTCAAGATCCTCATAATTATTATTGTAAGGAACAAGAGACATATTGCCTCCAAAGCCATCCACATGATATTTAAAAGTTGGGTAAGCACCAAGGGAAGAAACAACCTTATCGCCTGGTTCAATAAAAAGCCTCACCAGATTTCCCAAAAGACCATCAATACCTTCCCCCACTGTAAAGCTGTCTCTAGGCATCTTATAGAACTCTGATAATGTCTGTAAAAGGTCATAACTCTCAGGATCTCCATATTTCCAGATATTTTCAGCTTGAGCCGTTATCGCATTAATAACTCTTTTAGAGGGACCGAACACACTCTCGTTAGCGCCCATCCTAGCATCGAAACTGAATTTATTCTCTCTCTCCTGACTTTCTGGTCCTACGAAAGGTACCGATACAGGTAAGTCATTAGCTATCTTAGTAAACTTAGGCTTCAATTGTTAATTTTCTCCAATCCCTTTAACAAGGATTTCTGTTTGTTTAATTTTGACTTAAGGTCTTCATGATCAGACTCAAATTTTTCAATGACGGTTTTTGGAGCTTTATCTCTAAAGTTTTTATTGTTTAGTTTTTCTGACAATTTTATATAGTCACTCTCTAACTTTTTTAACGTTGCACTTACTCTCTCTTTTTCAAGTTCTAAATTGAAATCTGATTGAACAGACACAAAGGCCTCTATTTTGCCTCCTGAAATTGCCAAAGCGTTTTCGGGTTTTCTTTGAACTTGCTTGATTTCTATTAGCCTGGCTAACTTGCAAATAATTTTTTCATTCTCCTTGATATAACTATACTGCTTGGCTTCCAGATCAACCACGAATAAATCTGTTTTTCCACCTGAAAGTAAATTAAAATCTGACTTGGTAGATCTTATGTCCTCAATAAAAGATATAACATTTTCTATTTTATTAACCTGATTTTTGTCTATCGAGTTAACACTTATTGTAGGCCAATTACCGTTAGATAAGAGTCCTTTATCCTTTCTGAAATGCTCCCAAAGCTCCTCAGTCACAAAGGGCATTACAGGATGAAGCATCTTCAAGCACGCTACAAAAGCCCAGGACAATGTTTTTCGTGTTTCTAGAACAGTCTTTTCATCTTCATTATTTAAAAGAGATTTAGAGAACTCAATATACCAATCACAGAAAACACCCCAAGTGTGATTGTAAAGGTTATTAGCGATATCGTTAAACCGAAATCTTTCATAGCTTTGATTAACTGAGCTCAAAATATCTTGAGTTTTACCTACTATCCATTTATTTGGTGGTGCCTCGACACTTGAAATATCAAACTCATCATCAAAATGACAACCATTCATTTCCAAGTATTTTGCTGCATTCCAAATCTTGGTAACGAAATTTCTATATCCCTCAATTCTTGATTCCGATAATTTTAAATCTCGTCCGGTAACTGCCATAGCTGTTAAGGTAAACCTGAGGGGATCAGCCCCATATTTATCAATTAGGTCTAGCGGATCAAGCACATTACCCAGAGATTTGGACATTTTTTTTCCATGCTCGTCTCTTACCAAAGCATGAACATAGACTTTTTTGAAGGGAATTTGTCTTACGGTTGCAAGTTGCATCATTATCATTCTTGCTACCCAGAAAAAAATAATATCGAAACCCGTTACCAAAACACTTGTGGGGTAGTATCTTTCCATAAAGCCTTTTTTATCAGGCCATCCAAGCGTTCCGATAGGCCAGATGCCTGAAGAAAACCAAGTATCAAGCACATCTTGATCTTGACATATATTGCTATGTCCTGCCAATTTTTTAGCTTCTTCAAAACTTTCTGCACAGTATTCATTTCCTTCATCATCATACCAGACTGGTATCTGATGCCCCCACCACAGTTGCCTGGAAATACACCAAGGCTCAATATTTTCGAGCCAGTTGAAATAAACTTTTTTATCTCGTTCTGGGATAATTTCTATTTTATTCTTCCTTACAACATCAATAGCTTCTTTAACAATTTTTTTTGAGTCAACAAACCACTGGGTAGTTAAAAAAGGCTCAACTACTACTTTTGATCTATCACCATGTGGGACAAAGTGCACGTCTTCCTTCTCAGCTTCAAAAGAACCTTTTTCTTTTAGTAATCGTAAGATTTTCTTTCTTGCCTCAAATCTTTCAAGTCCATTTAATTGGTAAATATCTACGGACGGCTTAATTTCATTTGCAAAATCTTCATTATCTTTAATTTTAATATTTGCACTAGTATCAAAAATATTGATCGCTTTTAAATCATGCCTTTCACCAACCTCCCAATCATTAAAGTCATGGGCAGGAGTGATCTTCACAGCACCCGTACCTTTAGTAGGATCCGCATAATCATCTGCTATCACTGGGATCTTTCTTCCAACCAATGGTAATATTACTGATTTCCCAATCAAATCCCTGTATCGCTCATCACCAGGGTTAACAATCACAGCAGTATCTCCAAGAAGTGTCTCTGGTCTAGTTGTTGCAACAATTACATGATCCATAGGCATCCTTTTTAAAACCACTCCATTCTCATCGGTTTCTACTCCAAAATTGAATGTACCTTCTTCCAAAAAATACTTTAATTCCCAGATTTTCCCTCGAACCTCTATTTGCTCAACTTCTAGATCCGAAATGGCACTTTGAAATTTTGGGTCCCAATTTACTAATTTTTTACCCTTATAAATCAACCCTCTGTTGTAAAAATCTACAAAAACTTTTATGACAGCTTTGTGGAACTCAGGATCCATGGTAAATCTATTTCTGCTCCAATCGCAGGATGCTCCTAACCTCTTCAACTGATCAATTATAGTATTTCCAGATTTTTCTTTCCAGTTCCAAACCTCTTCAAGAAATTTTTTACGACCCATTTGCTGTCGGCTTTTATTCTTTTTCTCTAACTCTCTTTCAACTACCATTTGAGTTGCAATTCCAGCATGGTCCTGACCAGGTTGCCATAAAACATCATAGCCGTTCATTCTATGATATCTCACCAAAACATCCTGTAATGTATTATTAAAGGCATGGCCAATGTGTAAGCTGCCCGTAACATTTGGTGGAGGGATCATTATAGAAAATGGTGGTTTGCCTTTTTCGCCATCTTTGCCTGACCTAAAAGCTTCTGCCTCTACCCAACGATCATTTATTTTTTTTTCAGCCTTTTCAGGGTTGAATTTATTTGGAAGGTTCATCTCAACTTGTATCCTACTGAGTAATGCACTCGGCTACAAACGCTAGCTTGACTTTGGAATTAGAATCTTTTTTCAAACAGTTCGTTAATAGCACATGTTGATCAATCAAAATCTTCAATGACATTATAGGTACAACTTCTTTATACCGGCCTATGGAGCATTGACTTTATTTTTTTTAAGCTCATTAATTATTTCTGCCTTAGTATGTTTACTGCTTAAACTTAATTTGTTTTTTTTCGATAATGAAAGAAGATCGGACTTTGTTAACAAGCTTAAGCCAGAATTGCTCTTTATTCCTACGTTTGTTTTTCTTTTTTCTGACTTTAAACTATCCGGTTTATTATTTGACTGAAAATTCTTAAGTTCACTTCTTACAATTTTTCTAATTAAACTCTCCAAGTTCTTTTCATTTAGATCAATAGATTGAGGGGATTGTCTTTTTTCACCTGCGGTTACCAAGTTTTCCTTTTTAAGATTTATAGTCTTATATTCACTCACTTTGAATAGTGTTTCCTTCTCCCCTGAAACGACAGTTTTAATGTCACCAAGAATTTCTTTAAGATCGACTGTGCCATTTTCTTTTTTCTCTTTTTTTGCAGTCTTTTTTTCAGCCATTAAACATTCCTCATAGCAATCAATCTAGTATCGCAGCTGTAGCTTAGTTCTCAGAGTACCTATCTCGGCTAACAAGTCAAATTTCGCAATTAATATATCTGTAGTGCTTGTAACTAATTCAACTTCAGAATTCAGGAAATTTTGATATGCTTGATCAGTATCTAGCGATGTCTTTCCTCCAAGCCTCCATTCTTCAAATACGCTCTCATACAGCTCGTTCAAAGCGTTGGTTTCTTCTTGCTTAGCAATGACTGAGGACTTTAAAGCCATTAAATCCAACCACTTTGTTGTAATATCTCTTTGCAACGTTTTTTTTCTTACTGCAATATCAATCGCTTTTGCTACCAGTTTATTTGAGCCAATTTTAACTCTAGCTTTTTTCTGACCACCACTATAAAGAATAAGGCTAGAGGTTAAAGAGATCCGCCCGGAACCAATATTATTTCCTAAGGTCTGACTATCACCATAAGACAAACTTCCAGAAAGGCTTAGATTTGGTAACTGAGATTTTTCTATAGCACTTAATTCGGCTCTTAGCGCTTGCTCTTCAAGCGTAAGAACTTTCAAAGCAATGTCATTCTCTATTCCATTTTTAACGCTGATCTCTAATGTCGAAGGTTCTTTTATTTTCATTTCTGGAAGCGTAGGTTTATCAGAAATTTTACCCACCAAAGTCTTATAACTTTCTCTAAGCTTCTTGACGTTTGCTTGTCCCACTTTTAGTTGTGCCTCAGCGCCGGAAATTGAAGCTTTGGATCTAAGGAGGTCTGACCTTGTGGCCTCTCCTAAATCAAACCTATTCTTTGCTGCCAAGAATTGCTGCTTCCTTATCCCAAGGCTACTTTCATAAAGATCCACAATTTTTATCGCCTTAAAAAGTTCTAAGTGTACTTTGACTACGCTCAGTATCAGCTCATCTTCAAGCTTTTTAAACGAAAGTTTTGAAGCCTCATTCAAATAATTAGATGATCTCTTTTTTGCTTTGAGTGATCCAAAGTCAAACAAAGTATATGAAGAATTCAACGAAATGCTGTAGCTATCTGTATCCTGGTTTGTATCAAAATTAGATGCTCGAGCCCCTGTGCCACTTAAAGAAAGACTTGGTAACATTATTCCTTTTTGAATTAAGAAATTCTGATAGCTATTATCAAGCAATACTTTCTGGCTCTTCAAGCTCTCATTATAATCCAATGCCCTTTGTACAGACTCTTTTATGCTCTGTGTGAATGCCTCTTTGCAGAAACAAAAGATTACCGCAGTTAATATTATAAAAGTTTTAATATTCATTAAATTTTCTACCTATTCACAAGGTAAATTCCTTTTCAATTTTAAAATCATTCAACAAAACACAATTTGCTTCAAAAAGATTTCTCCACTGCACTCCAGATTTTGTTTTTATACCTAGCCTGCATTGACCTAAAATTTTTTCTTTAAATACTGCTATGATCCTACCCTCGAGTTTAAGCTGATTTATGATTTCTTCATTTATATATTCAACAGCACCCTCAATTAAAATTGCGTCATAGGGTCCCTCTTCCTCCGCGCCTTCGTTAATATTGCCCTCTCGAACTAAAATATTATCGTACCCATTTTCAATTAATCTAGCTTGAGCTTCTTTTGCAAGGTCTGGTGTTTCAACAGCAACAACAAAATTTGCCAACGATGACATTAGGGCACAACTGTAGCCGTATCCCGCGGCAAGACTTAGAACATTATCTGGGGAGTTGAGGTCTAAAAATTGGAGCATTTTAGCAAGAAGCCAAGGACTCATCGATGTTCTATCATTTTGTATTAGCAACTCAGTTTCACTGTAAGACAAGCTGGCTAGGTTGCTAGGTAAAAACTTATCTCGTTGAACATCTCCCAAAGCTGACAAAAGCTTTGGATCTGTCACATTAGCAGGCCGAATTAAGTTATCCACCATATTCTTTCGTGCTTTTTTGTAGTCAAACATTTGATGAACTCAACTAATAATTTATGAAGATAAAGTAACAAAGAAAGACTTACATAATATTATATGTTCTTGCAATGAATTAAATTATTTAATATTGGTATTGTCTAATAAATGGGCGACGTGGCGGAGTGGTTACGCAGCGGACTGCAAATCCGTGGACACCGGTTCAAATCCGGTCGTCGCCTCCATTTATAATTACTACAGAAAGTATAGCCGATTAAAATGTCCCACTTCGTGAACAAAGAATACATTCTAAATATCATCAAAAAAATTGAGAATCCTGGAAACTTTGATCTTACCGGAAAGATCGAATCCATAAATGTCTCTAATCGGGAAGTTAAAATAATTGTAAACTCAGAATTTACGAGCGATACAGAAAAGTTAACGAATCTATGGAAATCTATGATTGAAAAAGACAATAAAATTAAAAGTTGCTCTGTAATTTACACTAGGCACATAACTCCCAACCTAAAACAAAATATCCCTTTAAAAAATCAACAGTTTTTGAATAAATTTGACTTATCTCACCTAGGAAAAATATTATTTGTTGCCTCGGGTAAGGGAGGTGTAGGAAAATCCACCATATCAAGTAATATAGCTGCACAAATAGCAGAGATGGGGTTTAAAGTGGGCCTAATGGATGCAGACATCTATGGGCCGAGTCAGCCAAAAATGTTGGGACTAAATAACTCAAAGGTCGAAATAAAAAACAAAAAAATTAGCCCAAAGAAAATAGGCAATTTGAGTATGATGTCCATGGGAATGTTATTCCCAGAGCATGAGGCCATAGTCTGGCGAGGGCCTATGCTAATGAAGGGGATACAACAATTGCTTCTTGATGTTGCGTGGGATAATCAAGATTATTTCATAGTCGATCTACCCCCTGGAACTGGGGATATACATATTACTCTGGCACAAAAGGTATTAGTATCTGGAGCGATTATAGTATCGACTCCCCAAGATATTTCTTTGATCGATGCAAAAAAAGCAATTGCCCTCTATAATAAGACAAATACTAAAATCCTAGGTTTAATTGAGAACATGTCATATTTTGAATGTTCAAACTGTGGAGAGAAGCATAATATATTTAGTAGCGGTGGCGTAAAAAAAGTTACCAACAGCGAAAATCTAGCCCATTTAGGAAGTATACCCCTTTCAAAAGACATAATGCAATGCGCGGATAATGGAACGCCTTATGTTTTACACAGTCCTGAAGGCAAGGAACTATTCGGTGTGATTGTTAAGAATATTTTAAAGCAATTAAATAACGTTTAAAAGAATGATTGATACGGAATAAAGTCTACAAGGTCTCCCTTTTCTATGTTTTGTTCACAATCATTAAGCTTAATGATGCCGTTTGACCACAATAGACTGGAAAGTCTACCAGATCCCTCAAATGGATAAATTGAAACGAACCCATCGTCTTGATTAAGCTTAGCTCTCAAAAACTCTGATCTGCCTGACCTCTTATGCTTCACAAAATTTGCCTTTGTTTTAAAAGAGAAAGGGTTAAACCAAGATTTTTCTCCCCCAAGTCTACCAAGGGAAGGACGTAATATAATAAGTGCGCAAATAAATGCCGCCACTGGGTTTCCTGGTAATCCAAATACATACTTATTTCCTAACTTTGCACAAATAAAAGGCCTTCCAGGTTTAATCGCAATCCTCCAATTAATTACTTGCGCCTCTCTATTAAGAAATTGCGCAACAAAATCTTCTTTTCCTGTTGAAACACCACCTGTTGTCACAAAAACATCAACATGCTCCAAATTATCATGGATCTTATCTCTCATTAGATCTAAGTTATCTCCCACCGAACCTATACTTACTACAGAATGACCCCAACTTTTTAACACCCTATTTAATGGAACGAAATTTGTATCAAATATAAAGCTACTACTACTTTGCTTTTCTAAGTTAGACTTGAGCTCATTTCCGGTGGTTATTAGTCCAACTTTTAGAGGTTTGACTATTGGTACAGACGAATTTCCCGAGCCAATTAGCGCAGCTATATCTGTTATTCTTATTTGGTCACCTTTTTTAAATAAAAGATCGCCTTTTTTAAAATCCTCTCCCTGCAATCTGATATTATTTTCTTTAACATCATTCTGGACAAAATAAATCTTTTGATCTTTTTCTTTCGTATTCTCCTTAAAAATAATTCTGGTTGTTCCGGCGGGTATAGGCGCGCCTGTTAAAATCTTAATTCCCTCGTTTTTTTGTAGGGTACCAGTAGCTTTACAACCTGGTTTCACCAAGCCCTCTAAAAGTGAGAAGTTGTCAATAGTTGCTGTAGTGTCTTCATTTAAGGCAAAACCATCTATTGCTGAGTTATCAAAAGGTGGATTGTCAAATTTAGCAAAAATATCTTTTGACAATATTCTATTGATGCAATTATCCACACTAACTCTAGTTTCCCCTGAAATGGCTTTCAACTCAGTCTTTAGGTTCAAAAACAACTTACTTAGGGAAGTTAATTGAAAATTTTGGGAACTCACTTTTTATTCACCTTCCAAAGTTTTTACTATGAAGTCACAGATCTTCTCAATATTGTTTCTTTCAAATTGTGGTAATACTGTATTTTCGATTTTATGTTGATTAAATATCAATCCACATATTGTTTTGTCAGTTTCATACAGTGGTTTTTTCTCACTAATATTATCAACAACTTCAACTTTTCTGTGATCACTCACTTTGAACCCTTCCACTAAAACTATATCAACTGGAATCATCTGTTTAATAAGATAATCAAGACCAGTTTCGTGCTCAGAATTTGTTTTAGAAAATTTTATCCATTTTGCATCGGACGCGAGTATTGTCTCTTTTGCACCTGCATTAAAGTGCCTGAAGGAGTCTGTACCCTGCCGATCTAATGAAACATTGTGGTGGGAATGCTTAATTGTAGATACCGTCAAATTTCTTAGGTTAAATTCCTTTATCAATTTTTCAATCAAAGTTGTTTTTCCTGTATTTTTCCAACCAACTACTCCTATAATTTTCATTTTTTTATAAGATACTCCTTAAAAATTGTAATATCGTCAGGCGTATTAATATTAAAGAATGGGTCTATCAAATCGTTTGTAAAACAAACGCTAGAAGTTTTATGTTTTTCACTCCAAAATGTGACCTTTCTAACGCCTCTTTCTAACTCCCTTCTTAGATCATCGTGAAGATATGTTTTCCATAAACCAAAAACTGGATGCAAATACTTCCTTTGCTTATGGTCTCTTAATGATGCTGCGAAAACAATGTCTGAATTACTCTCTTCCATCTTTTTGTATAGTTCTTTTAACAAGTTTTTTGGGAATAATGGTGTGTCAACAGCAACAGTAATAACCTTTTCATAACCTATATCTCCTGCCCACTTCATGGCAGTTAATATTCCTGCCAAAGGACCGTAGAACCCCCCCAATTGATCATGAAGTATTGGCACACCGTATCTTTTATATTTCAATGAGTGTGAATTAGTATTTATCGCCACTCTGCGAGACTGTAACTGAAGCCTTTCTATAGTCATATCTAACAGTGTTTTATCACCCACTTCGAGAAACGATTTGTCTTTGCGCTTCATTCTTTGTGAACGCCCTCCTGCTAAAATAACGCTAGGAAGATTAAGATCGCACATAACGGTAACCTTATTTCTTAATGTTAAAGCAAAACTCTTTCGAACCCACTCACACACATAAATCTTTTTCCCTTGAACCTCCCAATCATCGAGAGGTTAAACTTTCTTGCGAGATGCACCGCAGACTTAGTAAAACCAGAGCGCGAAACTAATATTGGCACCCCCATACTTATTGCTTTTAATACCATTTCAGATGTAAGTCGACCTGTTGTATATAAAATCTTATCAGTTGGATCAATTTCTTCTTGCACAATCCACCCGCTTATTTTGTCAATAGCATTATGCCTGCCAACATCCTCCATATATACTAAAATTCGGTCTCTTTCACAAAGCACACTTCCATGGATCGCGCCAGCCTCCAGATATAAACTGGGCAGGCCTATAATTTCTTTTACTAAGGCTCTGATATCATTAATTGAATATTTTTTTAAGTTTTGTTTAGGGATTGGTTTGATCTTATTATACATATCTCCGAACACTGTTCCCATCGCACAGCCAGATGTTTTTATTTTCTTGACATTTTGAGCCTCAAAGAAAGTTTGTTTGTATGTTCTGACAACAACAGCTGAAAGCTCCTCGTTAAATTCAACTTCTTTGATTTCGGCTTTTGAACTAATTATATTTTGATTAAACAAAAAACCAACAGCCAAATATTCGGGGTAATCACATACTGTTAAGGCTGTAAGTACTTCCTGAGAATTAAGATAAATGGTTAATATTTTTTCATCGATTAAATTAATGTATTTTACCTTATTCTCTTCATTAAAAACTCTAACCTTTGAAACTAACTTAGGAATATTTTCCTCCGGCGTTAAAAAATTGACTTTCTTTTGATATTTGTCCATATATGAATACTTGTTTATCTCTACAAAATTGTCCATCAAATTGTGTTATCTAGGTCATTTATGAAAAGCCAGAAAAAGTATTCACTTGTTATCAATACTACGGGACTACGGTGTCCACTACCTTTGTTAAAAGTTCAAAAAAACATTTATTTGCTTAAAAAAAATCGTGAGGCACTTATTATCACTGATGATCCAATGGCAGAAATAGACCTAAAGCATTTCTGTTCAAATAATAATTATTTACTAAAAGAGATAAAAAAAAATAATCGGGATGGTGATGCACAATTCTTTTCAATAAAAAAGTATCAACAAATATGATAAGCATTTAAATTTACTAGTTAATCGATAACAATAAAAGAAAGGTTTTTCGTGTTTAGATTTTTCACAACAAGAAAATGGGCTTTGTGGGCTTGGTTAGGGTCTGCATTAATTTTATCATCACTTTGGATCCAAGTAGAGATTGATGTTAAGATCAATGAATGGTTTGGCGAATTCTATGATATGATTCAGAAAGCCTTAGCGACACCCAATGCTGTAACTATAGAAGAGTATTGGGTTAGCTTGTTTAGTTTTATATATCTAGCAGGCATATACGTAGCTATTGCAGTTGCAGTGAGTTTTTTTACAGCACATTTTTTGTTCAGATGGCGTACTGCTATGGTAGAATGGTATCATTCAGTATATGACCAGGCACGTACTATTGAGGGTGCCGCTCAGCGTGTACAAGAAGACACAATTAAGTTTTCAAGAATAATGGAAGGACTTGGTACAAGTTTCATCGAAAGTATCATGGTGCTTGTTCAGTTTATTCCAATCTTATTTGGACTGTCAGTTGGTATACCAATATTCTTTTTTGGCGATTGGCAATACGGATTAATTACTGGGGCAATTGTTTGGTCGGTAGGGGGAACTTTGTTCTTAATTGCTTTAGGTTGGTTACTCAGACTGGTAGGCGTTGAATATGACTTACAAAAAAAAGAAGCGGCTTATAGAAAAATATTAGTTATCGCAGAAGATGACGAAACCGTAAGGCCAAAGACAATAGAGGAACTATTTGACGGTGTAAGAGGAATTCATTTTAAATCATATCTGCGCTACCTATATTTTAATGTAGGCAGAATTGCATATTTGCAAGCAAACGTATTAAGTGCCTACGTATTTCTTGCGCCAGCCATTGTGGCAGGAGTTGTTACGTTAGGGGTAATGCAACAAATAATTAGAGCATTTGGAAGAGTTGAGGGTTCAATGCAGTACTTACTGAAAGCATGGCCAACTATTATCGAACTCTTAAGTGTTTATAAACGACTGAGAGAGTTCGAAAGTCAAATTAAAGTGACCGACCCAATAAGCTCCAATTAAGGCAAACTAAATTACATTTTTCTATAAGATGAAAATACAAAGAGGTGGAATTTAGGGCTACCTAAAAATAAAATAAAAGCGGTTTTGTGCAATTTCCGACACAAGACCGCTATTATTTTTAATAATGAATGTGGAACGGCTTTTTCTTGCAGAGATAGATTTTACCAACTAATCCTGATGAGGTTGCACTTTCTGCCCATCCAATAATAGAAATGGCATTTCCTCCCACCAAAAGAGCCCTATTTCTGAGACCTATTATTGCTTCAGAATAATTTATATTGGAGGCATATGACAGTTTTATAATCTCAGCACAGCTTCTTTCGTCGCGTAAAAGTCTGTCTGGATGTAATGAAACATATTTGATGCCTTTAACAGGCGTTACTCCGGTGCCTGCCTGACCTGTAGCTGACGAAATTACGCTTTCGCCAATCGAGGCTGTAGTTAATCCGTAAGGATTGGTTCCCTGACATGCAGTCAAAATTAAACCAAAAACAATTAATACTAATATACGCATAAGATACTCTCCTTCAACTTACCCATAGACGTTTACGACTTAGGCAAAATTTTATTAGAAACTTTTTTGACTTCTACAACTTGTTGCAAAATTGCTACAAGATTTATTCGCTAAAAAGCTCTACTATCCAAAGAAAACACTTTTTTGAAAAAATGTACGAAAGAAGCAATTGGATAATACTAGTGAATGGTAGTAGATGTTGCTTGTTTGTGTATTGAAAAAAGATCATCACCGATATCGAATACATCATTTTGATCTTTGAAGGACTGTTTTTGGTTATCAAAAACATTTTCCATTTGTAGTGAGATATTAGTTAAGAAAATGCTAGCTTTTTCCAAACATTCTATAAGATCTGAGTCACTTTGCGCTTCCATATAGTCTAAGACTGCGTTAGCAACTCTACTTTTGAATATTTCAATGTCTCTGTTTACGTGATCTCCTGAAGCCAACTCGTTAGTATTTCTAGCTATTTTGTTGCTATTTTTTTTCATAAATTTTACTCAACGTTTCTTTACACAATTTATACAACGACGAATTCTCTGATTATTTAGGAAATAAACTTTTTTTTATAACAGTCGTTTATTTTTGGCAGATCATTAAACAAAAGAGTACGTTTTGCACATGGAAAACGATTTAGAAAATACTGAAACTAAGACAGAAGAGGCCCCCAAGCCAAAAAAAAGAAAAAAACTGACAATACCATGGAAATTGTTAGCTCTTTATATTCTACCAGCTGCTGTCGTTTTTGTAATTTTTATTGTAATGCACAACTCTTTGGTGCAGCCACCTCTCTCTAGGGAAGAAATTATGGCTCTAATGAATGATAACGATGAAGAAGAGACCTCGGAGGGCAATTCTGATAAAGAAATTGAGTCAGCTAAAAAAACCAATGAGGAAATCCAACAGGGTTCAGAAATTCCGTTCATAGGGCCTCAACATTATTATCATTCTTTTACAGGAGCTTTAGCAACGGACCTAAAAAATGATTCTGGCATATTAACAATCGAATTAGCCGTTTCAATATTTATGGGAAAATTGAATGCTGAAGCATTTTTTGAAAGCTTCAAGAGTTTTGAACCAGCTTTAAGGTCAGTTATTTTAGCTTTAATGAGAACAAAAACAAAGGCACAACTCGATACAAATCAAGGCAAAGAGGCACTAAGGCTAGAGATTCTTAAAACAATTAATGATGAATTGGTAAAGCTTGGTGCAAAACCTGAGATAAAAACTGTTCAACTGACAAAAATATTATTGATTTAAGGTTTTTAAAAATGGAGATAAAGGAAACAGACCATATAATTAGTTCGGTAGATATAAATGTAGTAAGGCCATCAGAAAGAGATAATTCTGATAGGCGAAGCACTTATGATATGTTTTTAACTGCAGAAAAAGATGAAGCTAATGATATCAATAATAGAAAAACTTTTGATGTCGATAACGCAGAACGAAAATTTGGCAACGTTTCCACTTTGGATTGGCTTCAAACGTGGCGATCAACTAAAGTGGGTTAAGCTTCCTCTTCAGATCCAGGCAGATAACCTTTGCCCTGAATTGCCTTTGCGCCCATTTCTTTCTCTAAATCTGGATTACTACCTACAAAGTCTGAAAGCCTTTCGTTAACTAATTTTTCCGCATCTTCTAAGCTGTCAGCCTCAACTTCAGCAATACCATCAATTACCCAGTGAACTTTAACTTTCATAGTCTTGTTCCTTAGTTTTTATTCTCTTTTCATTTTCTATTACTTTGTTTTCAGTAAACTCTTCATACCGCTTTCTGGAAGCCGATTGCACTTTGACGATGGTATCAGGTTCTAGTTCTTTTTCAACTTTATCCCTTATGTCACCTGAATTCTCGATTCCTATAGCGCTGGCCACATTGTACCATAGGTAAGCATTTTCAAAATCTTGCTCATCTACGATAAGCAAATAAAAATCGCCTAATTCTGTCAATACCGCTCTATCTTTATTAGCAAAGCGTACTAATAAGTGTTCTAGGACTTTTTCTCTAACATCCCTTAATACCTTTTCTGGAACTATGTCTACTAGATCCTGCGTGAGCTCTTCTGCCTTTTCTATCTTTCCAAGGTGGGCTAGAAATGCCCAAAAGAGTGCCTCGCTGTAATTTTTTGTAATTCCTTTACCACCATTTATCAAAAACGCCAAGTTATACTGGGCATCATGCTCATTATTTCTGGCCAACTTTTCAAAGATTGAGACTGCTTCAGCGTATCGCTTCTCCTTCACAAAATCTGTGGCCATTTTAAAAAGTCGATCTGATTCTGTAATCTGAGCAAAAGAACTAGAGAAAAAAAATAACGTCAATAAGCTGTATAAACATATATGTCGCATCTATCTCCCTGCCATCATCACTAACTGTAAATAAAATACTCGAAGTTTAAACTTTGAATTTGGTTTTTGCTCAAAAACAACTATTCTCGGCCGATCGGTATTTTGTTTTTGGAATTCTATAGACATATTTTCTGGAAGAAAAACACCATTAATCTCTAGTGTTTTCTGTGGATCTTGCGAGAATTCCCTATGAAAACTTGAGTCTAGCCAAACTCGCGCTAATACTTTACCTAAAATATCGGGTAGAAGACTTCTAACCTCATCTCTCGACGTTAGCTTAAGGTTACCATTAACTAGCTCAAATGGTTTATTAGTATCTTTTGCTCCTCTAACAGCAGGAGGAAGAACTTTCTTAACTGGAACTAAAGCTTTTGATTTTTTCTCAGACATCATGAAACAATTTGAACTTTACGCTAATATAATTAAATCAATTTACTAACAAGATAAACCCCAAAATACATAATTATAATTAACGACTTATGGCATGATTTTTGTATTAAGATTTTTGAAAGGAAAAAAAATGTTGCCAGTAGTGAGATCGGGGTTGAGTGCCGCTTCCCAAGAGATAGCTGTTATTACTAACAATATAGCTAACGCATCATCGTTAGGTTTTAAAAGAAGTAATGCAAATTTTTCTGATGTTTATACAGAGATGTCAGATGTTAGAAATGCCGACAGAGTTGGAAACGGCGTTAGGCAGGAGTCACCGAGAAGAAATCACTCCCAAGGGTCCCTAATCTTGACTGGAAACGCTCTCGACCTTGGAATGAATGGCCAGGGAATGTTTATTCTAAATACCTTAGAAAAACTGGGTGAGCTATCATACACTCGAAACGGAGCTATCAATGTTAGAGAAGATGGTAAACTTGTTAACTCTGATGGCATTGCATATCTTGATGTAAATGGTCAAGATATTAGTTTACCCTTTCAAATATTAAATCAAGAGGGAAAGCAACAAAGTCTTTCTGAAGTGAAGGTTACTGCGGAAGGGTTTTTAAGGGCTACCTATGGAATAAATAATTATGTAACTATCGCCCAGATAGGTCTTGCAAGGTTTGCAGATGAGACCCAACTAAAATCTATAGGTGATAACATTTTTACTGCTACCCCAGAATCAGGTGAAGCAACTATTGGCGCAGGAAAAGACTTTGGTTTTGGCAAAATAAATGCTGGCAGCCTGGAAGCATCAAACACAGATATCACTGCTGAGCTGACTCTTCTACTGAGAGCGCAGCAAGCATTTAATGGTTCCGCAAAAATGATGCAAGCTGATGCAGATGTTACTAGACGATTGATGGATACATAGCACTTACCTCAGCGGTAGTATCCATGAAATGTCATTGATTTTTCTATTTGTTTCCTTGTTTATGAGCAAATCGCCTTTTAGGTTTACTCTCAAGCTTTTGTTCAAAAGTACAACTAAAGTAACAGGTCTTACCGATGTCTTTAGCAATAATTCCCTTGTTTTTAGAAATGACTCGAGGCTGAGATCTATACTTGCTCTCATATAAGGCCTATTAATCTCTATATCTAGTGACCCTTTGTGTTTAGGCACAAGACCGCTGGAGGGTTTAATTGTTACAGAACAAATACCTCTGCCAATATTCATTAGCCCGCAAGATAACGTAATCGTTTCTACGCAATTAAAGCCTATCATATTTAAGTCAGCAGTTTGAACAGACATATGAATGGCTTGAAGTTCTTGAATATCCCCAGTCATCTAAATCTAGTATGATTTCTTTATAAAGGATCGCAGAAGAGCCACCGCAGATTTTTTTATTTGAGAAACCCTTCCAGTGGTTATTTCCATAATCTCAGCTATCTCGTATACATTAAGTTCTTCTACATAGTAAAGTTGGATTACCATTGCTTCCTTCGACGGTAGATCCTTTAAAGCTTGTGAAAGTATAACTTTGAGCTGTGATCTGTCTAGGTTTTCTTCCGGTGTACTTTCTTTTGAAACAAACCACATTGAATATTCATCATAAACTTCATCAAGAGACTGATGGACATTTGCATTAAATGCTTTTTCCCAATCCCTATATTCATCTAAAGAAAGGCCCATCTTCTCCGCAATCTCTGAAGTTGTTGGTTCCCTTTGAAAGCTAGAAACAAGAGACTGTACTGCTTTCTTTTGTTTTTGTTGCATTTGAATAGTAGTACGGCACAGATTGGAACTCTTTCTTAAATGATCCACTATAGCTCCGCGTATTCTCAAAACAGCATAACTAGCGAATGTGGCACCCTCTTTTGGGCTATATTTTTGTGCTGCTGTAACAAGTCCGAAATAACCAATTTGCATTAAATCTTCTATTTCTATGGCTGACCTCACCCTACCATGCATATGCCAAGCTATCTTCTTAACCAAATTCATATTATCAACGATGAGCGCTTCTACGTTTGGTTCTTGTTCGGGATAACTAGCTTTCATTTTTTTTCCAGGTTGTAAAATCAACTTTTCGAGAAAAATCGTATACCATTATGTTTATTTTCTCTAGCCTTAATGATATTTTTTGCTACCCTTTGAAAAGCAAGTTTCTCTAATTCAGCTTCCTTATCTAAGACTATAGGGGCTTTTTTTAATATAGCGTTTTGAACTTTTTTAGATCTAGGAATCCCTCCAGCAAACGTTAGATTTGCATCAAAGAACTTAATGACCGCGTTCTGAAATTTATTAAATATTTGCTGTGCTGATTTTTCATTATCAACCATATTCACAACAACCGAAAAGTTTTGAATATCATACGCTAAATTTGCCGACTTAATAAATGTGTATGCGTCCATAAAACTAGTAGGTTCACCTACTAGTACAATAACCAGCTTATCGACCGCGGATGCAAAGGTCATAGATTGATCGGATGCGCCGGCTGGTATGTCAACGACCAAAGAGTCAGTGTATTTCTCTATTGGGTTTATTGAATTAATAAGCTGGAACATTGAATTTTGCTCGACATTTAAAATATCAATTAAGCCACTGCCTCCAGAGATAAATTTGACACCATTAGGACCCGTTTCAATCACATCTTCAACAGGCAAGTCCTTCTTTAACATATCTCTTATTGTTCTTTTAGCGTTGATGCCTAACATTATATGGGCATTAGCCAAGCCAAAGTCAGCATCCATTAATGAAATCTTGGAACCCATTTGAGATAATGTTAGAGCTAAATTTACGGCAATCGTGGTTTTGCCAACACCACCCTTTCCACTAGCTATTGCTATAGAGTTACTCATCGTTTAACTCGTCAGTAATATAAGTATCTAAATGAGTTGCCAATACATTTGGCTCAGTAAGCGCTAATGAGCTTAATATTGTTTTTGACCCAGTCATAAACCCAAGCTTAACATTTTTATTAGCTAATACACACAACTCTCTTGCGTAAAGTTGACACTCATCAACCTTTGTAAAGGCAATGATTGGCTGAAAGTCCTTAAATGTATCAATTTGACTACTTAGTAGTTGTCTACTACTACCCGAAGGAAGGCAGAGAACAGTCGTGACTTTTGTTGCACCCAATTGCTCTCTCACATTTTGAACCAAATATTTACTTTCTTCTGCGATTAAAGATAAATCAACTATCTTTTGACCCGCACAAATACTTGTAAAATTTTTACAATTCTTATCAAGCCGATAGTTGAGTTTTGGGATGTTAAGCAACTTAGAATAATAAGCTAGGTCATCCCGCCTATTGACAACTTGACTTTCAGTTGACACTAATGTTGGTCTCACTTGTTTGTTTTCTTCCATAATCCTAGCCGCAAGCTTGGCGGATAATGTTGTTTTTCCCGCTCCACTCGGGCCAATAACAAATATTACTTGCGATTTAAAAATATCTTGAATCTCATCACAAGCTAATCTATTGGCAAATGCTTTCACAAATGCACTAAGCCCTCTATCGATATTCAATCCGTCATAAGCTGGCTTCAAAGAAGAAACTATCTCGGGTGTAAATTCTAACTGTCGAAGTTTGAGCGAAATAGAATTTCCTGTCTTTTCATTCAATCCTTTTTCATCAGTGATGACCATTCCTGAAAGCATATTTTGCAAATGTTTTATTTGCTCTTGAAGCTTTACCATTTCTGATGATTGATTTTGGTTGATTAAACTATTTCCTGAGTTGCTAACGTCAAATTCATTAGATGTTCTACTGTAAATACGATTCCGCTGTTTTTCCCTCAAAAAATCTATTTTTGAATGTAATACATCAGAAAAATTATCTCTAATATCTTTTTGTTTCTGTTGGCTAGAAAAGTCGTTTGTTGCTTCAATCTCTACCTTATTTCCCCTTTTTGAAGTAGATACTATGAGTGCGTCTGGGCCCAGCTTCTTTACAACTTCCTCCATAGCACTAGCACTGTCAGAAGCTAGAAACTTATATGTAGTCATTTTTTTCTCCCATTTTAGTTTTCATCAAGATCCTCCATCTATAGTTGCTACGACATTTACCTTTCTATTATCTGGCAATTCAGTAAATGATAGGACGATCAAATCCTCTACGTGTTGCCGCATTATTCCTGAAATTTGTCTTCGAATATTTGGTGAAACTACAAGCACCGCAGTATTTCCTTCAGAAACAAGTTTCTGATTAAGCTCAGAGATATTAGAAATTAGCTTTGTTGCCAATTCATTATCTAAAACCAAACCTTCCTCTCCGTTTTGTTTAGCCATCTTTATAAGCATGTGTTCTAGCTCAGAATTAAAAGTGATAACTGGTAGAGCTTTATTCAAAGGAGCAACCTGTTGTATTAACAGACCTGCCAAGTTAGGTCTAATTGCCTCAGCTGTTTCAATCACACTTAAATTCTTTCCCACCAATCCAGCTAAAGACTCGAGAATAATTCGTAGATCACTTATAGGTACTCTCTCAGAAAGTAATTCTCTTAAAACTCCAGTAAGATTATGGAGAGGAACCAATTTAGGAACTAGTGACTCAACAAGACTCGGAGCAGTCTGAGAGAGATTATCTAATAGAGTTTGAACATCATCTTGACCAATCAACTTGCCAGAATGCTTATAAAAAATCTGGCTCAAATGCGTGGCTAATACAGACTCAGGAGCTACAACCACGTATCCTTTTTCTTCAGCTTCATTTTGCTGAGAAGGAAGTATCCATGTAGCATCCATTCCAAAGGAGGGATCTTTTACCTCAATTCCATCCAACTTAATGTTTGTATCATCGCCTGGAATAGCCAATTTTCTGTCGGGATAAATAACATCATCTCCAACTATAGTCTGTCCTATTCTTATTCTATACTGATTAGATGCCAGGGTTAAATCATCTCGAATCCTAACTGCAGGAATGATAAAACCGAGTGCTTTTGACACTTGCTTTCTTATACCGGTAATTCGTTCAACAAGAGGGCCACCTGTATCATCATCTACCATTTCTACTAGGCCATAACCTAATTGAACAGACACGGGTGAATAGTCCGTCACATCTTCTAATCTGAGTTGATCTCCATCAGTTTCTTCTTGAATCTTATCATCTTCATTTTCACCCTCTGTTTTAATTTCCTTCTTTCTTTCCACTCTGCGAGCAAGAAACCCAGCAGTTGCTGCAACTATTGCCGATGCAATGAATAGTAGATTTGGCATTCCTGGAACAAAGCCTATTAGGAGCAATACGGCTGAAACCGGGATCCAGGCTCTTGATATGCTGAGTTGGTCACCAATATGAGATGCCATATCCTGCTTAGAGGAAACACGAGTTACAATGATTGCCGTCGAAATTGCTAATAGTAAAGACGGGATTTGAGCTACAAGACCGTCCCCAATTGATAAAAGAATATACGTCTCAGCTGCTGTAGATACGGGCAAATCATATTGACTTATTCCGATGATTAATCCACCGATAATATTAATGGCTAAAATTAAAATAGATGCAATTGCATCACCCTTAACAAATTTTGACGCTCCGTCCATTGATCCATAGAAGTCGGCTTCTTGTGCTATCTCCTCTCGCCTATTTGTAGCCTCTTCAGCGGTCAAAACACCTGCATTTAAATCTGCATCAATGGCCATTTGTTTCCCTGGCATCGCGTCTAATGTGAAACGAGCTGATACTTCTGAAACGCGGCCTGCTCCCTTCGTTATCACGACTAGATTTATAATAACTAAAATTATGAAGACAAAAATACCCACTGCGTAATTGCCTGAAACGATGAAGTTACCAAAAGCTTCAATAATTTGGCCTGCAGCATCATTCCCTGTATGTCCTTGCCCTAATACTACTCTCGTTGAGGCGACGTTTAAGGCTAATCTAAGCACTGTTGCTATCAACAAAAGGTTAGGAAAACTCGAAAAATCGAGGGGTCTAAAGGTATGCATAGCTACCATTAAAATCACTAAAGAAATCAAAATGTTTGAAACAAAAAAAACATCTAGCAAAAAGACTGGAAGTGGTAACACCATCATAGCGACAAGCACAATGATACCTAGTGGTAATATACCAGATTTAAGAATATCTGAAAGATTGCCGGTCAATGAGGTACTACTTCTTGTCAATTCCATGACTCTTGCTTCTCCTTGTCAAAAATAAGTCATTATGTGTCAATAACTTATAAAAATTAACTTATTAAACTACTTAAAGGGGCTTTTTTAGTTGTTTTTAGACCCTCAATAAGAGAAAGAAGCAACTATCATGCCATTCCTTATTAAAACAAAACGGGTTAGAAAGTTAAGATGGCATAAAAAATGCAATCACTCGTTATGCTTTTAAAAGATAAGGTCATAAAATGAATAAAGAGAAAAAGATCAAGATGCTTATTCCATCAATTGGATTAGCTTTAATTATAAGTGGTTGTCAGTCCAGTTTTCTAACTAACTTGGACGAAAAAGGTGCAGAGACAACCTTAAATGTTTTAAGTAATAAAGGTGAAGATGCCGCGCATTTGGCTGCTATAAACGAAGTACTAGATGCATCAGTAGCAAATGTACCTACGATAAGTGCTATGGGATATGCGGTAGTTTCATCACAGCCAGGACGTTCTGCTAACCAGAAGAGACTAATGGCAATTAGATCCGCAAGAATGGCTGCAATGCGCGATCTCGCGGAGCAAATCCATGGTTTAAAAGTTGAGGGTAATACCACTGTAATCGACTTGATGGTACAAAATGATACGTTCAGAGGTATCGTCTCAGGAACAATTCGAGGAGCAAGAACTGTTAGGATTAATCCCACCGGGAGTGATACTTATGAGGTTTTATTAGAGATCGATAAGGACACGCTAAGCTATTTGCTAAGACAAGCACGTAGCGTGGCATAAAGGAACAAAGCAGTAAAAATGAGATTACTTGTTTTTTATATGATTTTTGCCCTTGCAGCTATTTTTTCAGTTGTATTAAGCAAGGCTTTCGCAGAAGACACCATTAGATTCATAGAAACGACAGGGAGAGCCATCATTCAGAATGATGAAAATATTAATAGCTCTCGTCGGAGAGCACTAGAAGACGCACTTTACCTCGCTGCTCTTCATGGAGGCGCGAAGATTAACGGGTTTTCTGCAGTGAATACCGATACATCAATCCAGGAAAACCTAGTGGTACAACCATCAAGTCAAATACTTGATTACACTATAATTTCAGAAGATAAATCAGATACGCATTTTGTTATCAAAATAAGATCTGCGGTTGGTCAACTTAAGAATAAAGGTTGCGATAATAAAGCGTTAAAAAGCTTATCCATATATCAACCAAAAATTGAAATCGATCCCTCCGCACCCCATTGGGTGCATTCACTTGCTGATGAGTTGATTAATGGCGTTTTGAGTTCCATAAAGTCTGCACCTGACATAAATCTTACAGATTACTCTACTATACTGCTTGATCAAGATCAGCTTATATCCACAAAAGACGACTATGATTACATTTCTCTAACCTCAGGAAGAGATAGAACTCGATACGGAGACTATGCAGCGGTATCATCGATATCAATTTCCGAACGCCAGAAATTGGTTGGTTTTACTTATTACAATAGTCTTATAATAAAATTCGACACTGAAATTTATGAAGGTAGTTCCTACTCCCTTTCGTTTTCCAAGAATAAATCTATTGAAGCTCTATTTAAGTCTGGTGGCCCCTGGAGAACAATTAATCTTTTATTAAAAAGCAGTAAAAGCGACATTATTGAGCCCCTTTTAGTTGCAGCCAAAGAGCACGCGGCCGACATAACTGACAATCTTGTATGCAGGAAGATTAATAGCATGATAGCAGTAAAAAATGGAAAAATAGAAGTCCCCTTAGGAAAAAGGCATGGAATAAAGTTATCTGCCTTAGCAGTTACCAAAGGTGAACAAACGCCTTTTAATATATTGAGAGTAGACCAGGTTTTAGAAAACAAATCAATCCTACTTCCGTTAAATAGCTCTTTAGAGTTGAATAAACTAAATGGAAAATCAATTCAATTTTTAGGTAGTATGTGATGCTAAAAAATTACTTTTTCTTATTCTTATTTTTGAAAGCTTTTATAGCTAATAACTATCTAAGCGCTGAGCCATTTGTTGTTCTACAATACAACAATGCCTCTGAGTTTTCAGATAGATCGAATGAGTTCGCTCAAGACCCAGATTATTTTAACAAACATAGAATTTTGCCTGGAGAGAGTTTAAACTTAATAATAGAAAAATACTATGATGGCAGTGGTTTGAATACGAGTTTTCTTCAGTTAGCTATAGTTTCGCTCAATAAACATGCCTTCAGGAACAAGAATATAAACTATATGATTGCGGATAAGACCATCCATCTTCCAAGTATCAACCAAATATCGAAGCTCATGAAGGGTATAGATTTCGAGTTAGATGAACAACTAAATTATAAACAAAATAATATTTATTATTTTGGAGGGTAAAGTGGTCATAAAAAGGGTGTTACTACTGATTGCAATTTGGTGCAGCTTCACAATTGAAAGTTTATCCTCGCAGGAAAGAATCTCTGGTACAAATTTAGTTGATTTAATAATTCAAAGGTTAAGTGAGCAAGGGGTAAGTGCTCAACCTGTTATAAAGAAAAATAGAGTTTTTACTGGGTGTTCAAGTGATAAGATTGTTATCTCTAAGAGGGATAAATCTTGGAAAACAATTAGACTTACGTGTACGGATAACAATTCATGGCGCTATAGCTTCAGAAATAAGGTAACTGGGTCTCCAGAAAAAGATAAGATAAAGCTAGCACAAAATTTCTCCGAGAAGAGCAAATCACAAAATACGCAAGCTGTCTTTATACTAGTAAAACCAAAACAAAAGGGTGACAGAATTGAGGAGGCTGACTTAATTTTGACCCATAAAAACAAATTACTTTCAAGGGGAGCTTTTGACGACTTAAAACTTGTGTTAGGAAAACGCCTTAAAAAAAGCTTGCAAAAGGGGTCAATCTTAAAAGCCATTCATTTGAACCCAGACTGGCTAGTTTATAAAAATCAAAGAATAATAATTGAGAATAACATCGGTGAAATTTATGTTGCAATGGAAGGAATAGCACTTAGTAATGGTGCAAAGGGCGATAGAATATTAGCAAAAAATATATCTAGCAATAAAACTGTTGAAGGATTTGTAAAAAGTGAGAAAAAAATATCAATTTTTCGTAAAATTTATTAATTTTATGTCGTATAGAGAGTCAGGAGAAATAAAATGGTTGGATCAATAAAAAATATTACTGGACAGAGAGTAGATGTCTCTAGGGTAATTACAGAAAACAAAGGGCAGTCTGAGAAATCAAACGATGCTGTTCCCTCTACCATTTCTGGATCTAAGGTTGATGCTGTATTAACAAGTAAATCTAGAGAGGCATTGAAAGTTATGGCTGAAAATCCTTCGATTAATATGGAAGCGGTTGAAAGAATTAAACAAAAAATTAAAGATGGTGAATACCCTATTGACTTCGACAAGCTGGCTGACAAACTACTCGAGTCTTATTGGAATTCTGAGTCTTAGAGAGCTAACCCAAAGTTTAGATTTTAAAATGTCTCTTCCAACTGCTCAAAGTTACGTGATTGAAACCTTAATGGAGAATTTATCTTCTATAGAAGAAAATTTTCTAAAACCAAACATGCTGCTAAAAAACTTAACACAAACAGAAGAAATATTAAGTGAGGTAGTAGATGTTCTAAGTGAAAAAGATCTTTTAGAAGAAATTGGAGCCACACAAAAA
>CACJWR010000010.1 GCA_902596985.1 uncultured Alphaproteobacteria bacterium | reverse complement strand
ATTATTTATAATAAATTGGGTTGCTAGCTCCGTTGCTTTAAGAAATTTACGAATTTTTTCTTTGTCAATATTCTTTGAATTAGCAACATAAATAAGCTCGTCGTAAGGAGGAACTCCTTCTTCCTCTAGGAAGAAACATTTTCCGGGTACGTTCTCAATCTTCATTTGATTTAATTCAAAGTTTCTGAAAGCACCAATAACAGCATCAACCTGACCAGACATTAAAGAAGGTGAAAGAGAAAAGTTTACATTTACTAGTTCTACATCTTCTAATTTTACACCATACTTTTCTAAAATTGCAGATAGTAGAATTTCTTCAACACCTGCAACAGAGAAACCGATCTTCTTTCCGGACAAACTCTGCGGAGTGTTTATGGGACCGTTCTCCAAAACTAACAGACAATTAAGTGGGGTTGCCACAAGGGTCCCAACACGAATAAGTGGCAATCCTTGTGTAAGTTGCAAATGTAATTGTGGTTGATAGCTTACGGCTAAATCAGCTTGACCAGCAGCGACAAGCTTTGGTGGAGCTGATGGGTCAGCTGGAGCGATTATTTCAATTTCTAGATTTTGATCAGAAAAATAGCCCTTTTCTTTAGCAATTATTATTGGACCATGATCGGGATTTATAAACCAGTCCAACAAAAGGGTCATTTTATCTTTTGCAGCCAATTTATTTGCTGTGAGAATTAAAAATAAGAGTATAAATCTTAAGATCATTATTGGGTCCCTTTAATTTTGTTAAAAAATTTTTAATGCGTGAAAGTGGTTGGTCGGTCCATGACCTTTCCCGACAGATAGTTTATTTGAGTCTCTAATAGCACCAGTAACAAACTCCTTTGACTTAGAAACTGCCTCCTCTATTGAGTAGTTTTTAGCTAAAAAACTTGCGATAGAGGAGGATAAAGTACATCCTGTTCCATGTGTATTTTTTGTATTTATTCTTTTCTCATTGAACCAGACATGATCTTTTTCTGTTACTAGTAGATCATTACTTGTACTGCCTCCTGAGTGTCCACCTTTTATCAAAACCGACTTAGATCCCAAACATAATAGAGCTTTGCCTTGATTAACCATATCCTCTTTGGATTTTGCAACAGAAGAACCCAATAGAACTGCTGCCTCAGGTAAATTAGGTGTTATGATTGTTGCGATTGGTAACAGATGGTCTTTAACAGATTGGATTGCTTTTTTATCTAACAAAGGTGATCCACCTTTTGCTACCATAACTGGGTCAACTACTGAAAATACTTTTTTATATTTTGCCAATGTAGTGCCAACTTCTTTGGCGATTTCTGCGTTAGCGACCATTCCAACCTTAACTGAGCTTACACATATATCACGAAAAATAGCATTAATTTGAGACGCAACAAATTTTTTTGGTATCAAATGAATACCTTCCACTCCCATAGTATTTTGGACTGTTAAGGCAGTAACTGCTGCCATGCCATATACACCATTTGCAGCAAATGTTTTTAAATCAGCTTGTATTCCTGCACCTCCCGATGGATCAGACCCAGCTATAGACAGAACATTTTTCACTCGATTTGACATTTTTAGTTCACCGGTTTGTTATCTTCAAATACTCGTCGAATTTCGTCATGCAATAATTTTGTTTCCATGTAAGGATCATCTTTACCACAGATCGCCGATACTACTGCCATCCCTTGGCAGCCAGTGCTAAATATCTTTCCACAGTGTTCTCTTTTAAGTCCACCGATAGCTACTGATGGTAGAGATGTTGCATTTACGATATCGCTTATACCGTTTAACCCGATATACGCATTGAAATCCGATTTTGTTGGTGTCGGAAATACTGGACTTATACCTATATAGTCCACTAAAGCTGGGTCTGCAGCTTTTGCATCTTCAATTGTTTCACATGATAATCCGACGATTTTATCTTTTCCAACTTTACCTCTTATCTCAAAGGTGCTTTTATCATTTTGTCCTACGTGGATACCATCTGCATCTATCGCTAAAGCCGCTTCAACGTCATCATTTACTATCAATGGGATCTCAGTATCCTTTAATATTTTCTGTAGCTCTTTTCCAACACCGATCCTTTCTTTTGTCGATGCTTCTTTATCTCTAAGTTGAACCATCGTAATCCCGCCTTTTACTGCAGCATTAACTGTATTCAATAACCCAAAAGTTGCACAGAGATAAGGGTCAGTTACTAGATAGAGTTTTAATTTAGCGGCATCAAACACTATCAGCCCACTTTAAATTTGAAAAATTATGAGGGTTCACAAGGGAGAGTTGATCTATAAAATGCGTTCTAAATGAACCTGGGCCATTGGCACTTAATTTTGCTTTATGTCCTGCTTCAGCGAACAGAGTAGCAGCACTAACGCTAGCAGTGTAGGGATCAGTGATCGCTGTGAAGGCGCCAACTAGACATGTTAAAGAACATCCAATAGCTGTAACACTCGACATAAAAGATGACCCGCCTGATACTCGAGTAACCCTTACACCATCTGTGATTATGTCTGTTTCTCCAGTCACGAAAATTGTACAATTATGCTTTTTTGCAAGTTTCTTACTAGCATTTAAGGCTGTTTCAACTCCTTCTTGAGAGTCTACACCCTTTGCTTCAGTCTCTTCGCCTTGTAAGGCTAAAATTTCAGACGCATTCCCTCTTACAACTGAGGGTTCTAGGGATATCAATCTTGCTATTGAGGTTTGACGGTATGGTGTCGCAAAGTGCGCTACAGGATCCAATACCCAAGGGACTTTTGCTTTATTAGCCGCCTCAATTGCTTTTTCCATACCTTTGAGCCAATTTGGTGAAATAGTACCGATATTTACACTTAGTGCACCCGCTACTGGAGAAAAATCTCCACTCTCTTCTGGAGTATGTATCATTGCTGGAGACGCTCCAACTGCCAAAAGCGTATTTGCTGCAATATCCATGGAAACATAATTAGTTATACAATGCACGAGAGGATTTTTTGCTTTTAATTCTTCAAGACTATTCATTGAGGTCTCCAATGATTTGTGGCCGATGTGAGGAATGCGCATATCTAGTGACTCCTTACGCCAGCATTACCCGGTTCAAGTTTGAGGGTTATTCTCAGCCTCACAAAACAACGAGGCACCCCTGTCAATTCACTAGAACATCCTAATTAATATTAAAAGTCAAGAGAAAGAATTTCTAGGCGTTTATTTTCAAAAAAGAAGGAGAGATGATAGTCCCAAATAAATAGGTGACAGGGTGTCTATATTTTATTTAATTGCAATAGGTTAATTAAAAAAACGAAATGCCTTGGTATTTCTCAGATTTTTATTTTAATATTTTTAGGATACTAAGATCATTGCGATTAATTGTACTAAAAAAACTACGAAAATGAATAATGTAAAATTCACAAAGAATAATGGTGTCGGGATATTAATACTAGACTCGCCCAAAAGAAAAAACGCGCTTAATTCAGAAGATATGTTGTTGCTAAGAGACATACTTTCTAGAGAGGCGCAATCTGATATTTATGCACTTATTATCTCAGGAAGCGGTGACGTTTTTTGCTCGGGAGCTGACCTTTCTGAGATTATTTCAATAATTGGAAAAAATAAAAAAGATCAAGAGTTACAATCAAACGATATGTCAAAATTATGTGATGCTATTCAAAGCTTTCCTCTCCCAACAGTGTGTGCTTTAAATGGGAGCGCTTATGGTGGAGGTGTAGAAATAGCTTGTGCCTGCGATTTTAGAATTGCTGTTTCAAATATTGAAATTATGGTGCCTCCAGCAAAGATTGGAATACATTATCATCTAGCTGGCATAAAAAGATTTTTAAATATTTTTGGACCAAGTGCTACTAAGAAATTATTACTTACAGCAACAAAAATGTCAGAAAAAGAGCTCAAAAATCTTGGGTTTTTTGATGAGATTATAGACGAAGGCGAGAATGTCATTAAGAAAGCACAAGATTTTATTAAGCAATGTGAAGGGTTGTCGCCTGAAGCTGTTAGAGGCATGAAACTCTCTATAAACGACATAGTAATGGATAGTATGAACATCCAAAGTCTCAATTCACGTATCAAGAATACGCTTGAATCTCAATACTTAGAACGCCGGCTGAAATCGATCAAAGAAAAAAACTCTAAGTAGATGAATAAAAAGTTCTTATGCAGAAAGCATACCTTCAAGTCTTTTTGTTATTAGGCTGTCAGCTTCACTCATTATTCCATCTATGAGTTCTTTACAGCTGGGTATATCGTTAATAAGACCAACTACCATTCCGCATGACCACGCCCCTGCTTCCATTTCTCCATCAAGCATTACTTTAGGATATACACCTGCCACTTCATCCATAATGTCTTCAAATTTAATATTAGAGCCTAGCTCTTTTTCTTTTTCTAATAATTTTTCTACTGCAGAATTATTTAATACTCTTTCTGTGTTTCTCAGTGGACGCATAACAAGTCTCGTATCTAATTCTGTGGCATTAATTATCGCCTCTTTGACTCTTTCGTGACATGGGGCTTCCTTAGTAGCCATAAATCTTGTCCCCATATTCATTCCATCCGCCCCCATCGCAAGCGAAGCAACCAAGCTTCGCGCGTCTGCCATTCCCCCTGAAGCGACAAATGGAATCTTCAATTCCTCAGCTGCTCTGGGAAGTAAAATCATATTTGGCATATCGTCCTCACCGGGATGTCCTCCGCATTCAAATCCATCTACGGACACAGCATCACATCCTATAGCTTCAGCTTTGAGTGAGTGCCTAACAGAGGTACATTTGTGAATAACTTTTATATCGGCTTTTTTTAATTGTTCCATATAAGGTTGGGGATTTCTTCCTGCGGTCTCTACAATCTTAATTCCCCCATCGATAATCGCATCAATATATCCAGGATAGTCAGGCGCCGCTACCGTTGGAAGAAATGTTAAATTCACTCCAAACGGATTGTCTGTCATTTCGTGGCATCTCGCTATCTCTTTTGCAAGATCGTTTGGGGTCTTCTGGGTAAGTCCAGTTATTATGCCCAAGCCACCGGCATTTGAAACAGCAGAGGCTAGCTCGGCAAATCCCACATAGTGCATACCACCCTGAATTATTGGGTGTTGAATGTTGAATAATTCTGTTATCCGGGTTTTCATTTTCTATTCCTATTTTTCTTTAATGCTATGCCATTTAAGTTCAAATATAAAACTATTTCTTTGCTAGATAGGGTAAAATAGCAGAAAAATCCATACCCTTTCCACCCTCAGAAATGAAAGTTTCATATATTTCGGTTGCGTGCTTACCCAATTCAGTAGGGGCCGACACCGATTCGGCAGCTTCTTGGGAAAGCTTAAGGTCCTTTAACATCAAATCAGCCGCGAAACCAGGTTTATAGTCCCTGTCTGCTGGACTTTCTGGCCCTACAGCAGGAGCTGGGCAATATGTATTTACAGACCAGCAAGATCCTGAAGATGTTGATACAACGTCAAATAATCTATTCCAATTTAGATTTAGTTTTTGGGCCAAATTAAAAGCTTCGCATACTCCTATCATTGAAATTCCCAAAATCATATTATTACAAATCTTTGCCGACTGACCAGCTCCTGGCCCACCACATAGCACAGATTTCTGACCCATTATTGCAAAATATGGTTCTATTTGGTCATAAGCATCTTTTTCTCCCCCAACCATAAATGTCAGTGTGCCATTCTCTGCACCTACAACACCACCAGATACTGGAGCATCTATTACCGCTATTGAATTTTTTTCAGCCTCTTTTGATACATGCAAAGCACTTTCCACGTCCACTGTTGAACAATCAACAAGTATTGTTTTAGGGGTACACAAGGGTAGGAGTTCCTCATAAACATTTCTCAAAACATTTCCATCAGGCAGCATAGAAAAAATAATACTGCATTTCTTTGCTATTTCAGTAATGGGGTCTTGAGTAATATCTCCGACATTGGTTGGAGCGACGTCAAAACCTAACAACTCATGACCAGCTTTAATTAAATTTCTTGCCATGGGTGCACCCATGTTTCCAAGCCCTATAAATCCTATTTTCATGTAAGTGTGCTCCTTAGTTTAACGTTGAATAGTTTGAAAAAACGGTTTGAGGTCTTCATCTGAAATTTCGCCCAGATTTTTGGTTTTCCATAATGGGGTTCGGTCCTTATCGATAACAGCGGCTCTTATTCCCTCTTGGAAGTCTCCAAATTCTTGTGATCGAGCAGTGAAACTATATTCCGCATCAAGGGCGTCTGAAATACTATTGCGAACCTTTTCCATCTTTAGCATTGATATTGTATAAGCAATTGAAATAGGCGAGTTAAATTTTAATGCACTCAAGTCCTTTTCAAAATATGGGTGCTGTAATCTCGACTCTATATTCTTAGTTGAGACGTCAACCATAGCTTCTGAGATTTGTGAAAATGAGTTTTCTATTTCCGAGGCCTCTGTACTTTGATGAAATTTCTTTATCCAATCAATATTTCCAGTTTTAACAAGTTTTTCTTTTAGATCCTCCCACTTTGTTTCTGGTATGAAGTAATCAGCAAACCCACAATAAATAGCATCGCTTGCTTTCATCCTTTTCCCAGTTACACCCAAAAATGTACCTATATTTCCAGGTAGTTTTGCAAGAAGAAAAGAGCCTCCAACGTCCGGAACTAAACCAATGCTACATTCAGGCATTGCTATTTTGCTTGTTTCCCCCACAATTCTATGGCTGCCGTGGCATGAAACACCGACACCTCCACCCATCGTGAAACCTTGCATGAAAGCTACAAACGGTTTCTTGTAATTAGCAATCTTTTCATTCAGACGATACTCGTCAGCCCAGAACTTTTTACCGTAAGCAAAGTTTTTGTTAAATCCATTTTCGTATAGGATCTGAATATCACCACCAGCACAAAAGGCTCTATCTCCTCTAGCGTCGATAATTATAAGGGCTATGCTTTCGTCGGTTTCCCATTCAATCAATGCTTTCTCTATAGAGAGTATCATTGAATAGGTTAGTGAGTTTAAAACATCGGGTCTATTTAAAGTTATATGGCCTACATAGCCGGATTTTCGTATAAAAATATCCTCCGACATTTTTACTCAGACAAAATGGCTCTTGCTACAATTACTCTCATAATCTCATTTGTTCCCTCTAGAATTTGATGAACACGAAGATCACGTACTATTTTCTCAATGCCATACTCTTCAAGATAGCCATAACCACCAAGTATTTGTAGGGCGGTATTTGATATTTCAAATGATACATCAGTAACTAACCGCTTTGCCATTGCGACAGAGACAGTTGCATCCGGTTTTGAATTGTCTAACTTCCAAGCAGCGCTTCTCAAAAAAAGTCTTGCCGCCTCGAGTTGTGTTGCCATGTCTGCCAATTTAAATTCTATAGACTGAAATTTACTGATAGATTTACCAAACGCTGATCTTTCCTTTGAATATGATTTTGCAATCTCATAGGCCTTTTGCGCGCCGCCTAATGAGGCAGCGGCAATATTAAGCCTTCCCCCATCTAAACCCTCCATAGCGTATTTGAAGCCAGCACCTTCCTCTCCCACAAGGTTTGCAGCAGGAATTGAGCAGTTGTCAAATTGCACGATTGCGGTAGGTTGTGCTTTCCACCCCATTTTTTGCTCTTTTTTTCCAAAACTGAGACCGTTCTGTCCATTTTCAACCAATACCATTGATATACCGTTCGGTGTTTGATCTCCAGTCCTACACAGTACAACGTATAAATCTGAAAAACCCCCACCGGATATAAATGATTTTGATCCATTAAGGCTATATCCCTCATTTGTTATTGCTGCCTTGGTTTTTAGTGCAGCTGCGTCAGATCCTGAACCAGGTTCTGTTAAACAATATGAACAAACATCATCCAAGCTTACAATATTCTTTAAAAATCTATCTTTTAGTGCTTGGTCGCCTCTCTTTGAGATTACCCATGCAGACATATTGTGAATTGAAATAAAAGAAGAGACAGAAGGGCAGGACATTGCTAGAGCCTCAAATACAAGCGTCCCGTCTAAGCGTGACATTCCAGATCCACCATCTTCCTCAGAGACAATCATCCCTCCGAGTCCCAAAGTACCAGCTTCTTTGAGAAGTTCTCTGGGAATTTCTTCTTTCTTTTCCCAGTCTATTGCATTTGGTGCAATAGTTTCTTCGCCAAATTCCCTAGCTGTGTTATACAGAATGTTCTGTTCTTCTGATAAGGAAAAATGCATTAGTTACTCCATTGTCGGAATTGAAAAACTCGCTCCTTCCTTAATGCCGGTAGGCCATCGGGACGTAACGGTTTTTGTTTTTGTATAAAAACGAAAGGCATCTGGTCCATGTTGGTTTAGATCTCCAAAAGCAGATTTTTTCCAGCCACCGAAGGTGTGGTAAGCTAGCGGAACGGGTATGGGTACATTAACGCCTACCATTCCAACATTAACTTTATTAGCGAAATCACGAGCAGTGTCTCCATCTCTAGTAAATATAGCAGTACCATTTCCATATTGGTTCGTTTTAACAAGATCAAGAGCTTCCTCATAGTTTTTAGTTCTTACAGTAGACAGGACGGGTCCAAATATCTCTTGTTTATATATTTCCATATCTTTTGTGACATTATCAAAAAGACAGGCACCTACAAAAAATCCATTTTCATAACCCTGCATTTTGAAATTTCTTCCATCGACTTTTAGAGAGGCTCCTTGCTCTACTCCTTTATCAACAAGTCCCAAAATTTTATTTTGTGCTTTTTTTGTAACTACGGGACCAAAATCGATATCTTTGCCAGCCGTGTAGGGACCGATTTTTAACGATTCTATCTTAGGTATAAGTTTTTCAACTAATTTATCAGCTGTTTTTTCCCCAACAGGCACTGCCACAGAGATAGCCATACATCTTTCGCCAGCAGCGCCATATCCTGCTCCTACCAACGCATCAGCTGCTTGATCCATATCTGCATCTGGCATGATAAGCATATGATTTTTTGCTCCGGCAAAGCATTGTACTCTCTTGCCATTAGCGCAACCTCTAGTGTAAATATATTCTGCGATCGGGGTACTCCCTACAAAGCCCACAGCTTGTATCGTTTCGTTATCCAAAATAGCATCTACAACCTCTTTGTCCCCGTTAACCACTTGCAGTATTCCTTCTGGTAGTCCTGCCTCTAATAGTAATTCGGCTAAAGCCATAGGTACTGATGGGTCCCTTTCAGACGGTTTAAGAATAAAGGCATTACCTGCTACAATTGCAGGACAAAATTTCCACATTGGTATCATTGCTGGAAAATTAAAGGGTGTAATTCCTGCAACGACTCCTAAAGGCTGTCGCATTGAATACATATCAATTCCTGGTCCCGCACTATCTGTGAATTCTCCCTTAAGAAGGTGTGGTGCTCCTATACAGAACTCAGCCACTTCCAGTCCTCTGATTATGTCACCTTCTGCATCCGGTAAGGTCTTTCCGTGTTCGGATGACAGTAGTGCCGACAATTTATCCATGTCTCTATGAAGTAATTCAACAAACTTCATTATAACTCTCGCACGCTTTTGAGGATTAACCTCTGCCCATTTCGGCTGCGCTACACTAGCTAATTCCACCGCTCCGTCGAGCTCGTCGCGTGTAGCATAAGCCACCTCGGCTTGCACCTCGCCAGTGGCAGGATTAAACACTTGCCCGCTTTTGTTTGATTTTCCGGGTACTTCTTTACCGTTAATAAAGTGGCCTATTGCTTTCATTTAATCCTCCGATTATATCTCTAAAAAATATAGTTTATCAAATAACTATAAAATGTAATAAAAAAGTTTTAGGGGTTCAAAGAGCCCTTGTTCTTTAAGAAGAAGGGCTGTTCGAGTTTAAATAAATGGTATCAAGGGCACATCAAAAGATGAGCACGCGGACAAAAACACCAATGAACCTAGTAAAATAATTTTTTTCATCTTAACAACTCCCACTTATAGTTAAGATGATTAAGGTTGTTTTAGTATTTCGTCAACCACTTTCAGTATACTGGTTGAATTAGGTTTTGTTAGCGAGTTGAAACTACTGTGGAATTGTCCATTTTTGTCCAATAAAACTTTATAAAAATTCCATTTTGGTTGAAAGTTGTGTTCTTTTTTTAACCAACGGTAAAATGGGTGAGCATTTTTGCCTCGTATCGAAGTGATTTCTGCCATGGGTAGAGTAAGATCAAATGATGTATTACAAAACTCTTTGACTTTAGAATTACCTGACAGCTCTTGGTTGAAATCGTTGGATGGTACAGCAATAACAACAAGCCCTTTGTCCTTGTAACTTCTATGTAATTTCTCTAAATGCGAATATTGATTTGTAAATCCGCATCTTGAAGCAGTATTGGTAACCAGTACCGCCTTTCCTTCAAACGCGCTTATATCCAAGGAGCCCCCGTCGATACTTTTAAACGAGAAGTCAGATGCGTTTGTAAGTGCCGGTGCGACGCTTGAGAAAAACAATATAATGACCTTTAGTAATAATTTCATATTCGTGACCTGAGAAGGTACAAATAGATTTAATTTTTAAAAAGTAAAGAGAAAATTATTCGTTGTTTTTCCTGTGAGATTCCAAAGCTAAAATCAACGCAATAATTGCTATACAAATAATAAAGACAAAAACAAACATTGCGCCAAGACTTCCTTCCATTTTTATATCCTCTTTAGTTTAAAACTCTGTATATTATTAATTACTTTTTTTACTATTAAAATCGAAATCTTCTGCTCTAGAAACATTTTTGTGTGTTACAATGAAGCAAGCAATAGCAAGGAGAAGAACGGCACCAGCTTCATATAAAAGGTTTTGTGGGTCAGAGCCTTTCCCCTGTAAGATTATCATACGACTAAGAGCGGTAATCGCAATAAATAAGGGTAAAAGTATCGGTATTCGTCGACTTTTGTAAAAAATTGCTACCATCCCTAGAACCTCGGTATAGATAAAAAGAAGTAAGAGATCTGCTAATTGCACCTTTTGTTGTAATATCAGATAGTAAATTTCTTGACAGGTAGCAAAGACAGTTGCTATGCCGATTAAAGTTAAAAGTACTTTTTCCGTGATTTTTATGGTTTCCTCTATCATTATAAATTCCTTTTTCTTTTCTCTTCAATCCCTGAAATGCCTTCTCTAGAAGCTAACTCTGACAATACTTCGTTTATTGATATATTTTTTGATCTCAACAAAACGAACATATGATACAAAGCATCGGCAGCCTCTCCGATAATCTCTTTTTTTTTCTTTTTTACACTGGCGACGATGAGTTCTATTGCCTCCTCGCCAAATTTTTCCGCGCATTTTTCTGTTCCTTTCTTTAACAGCTTTGCGGTATGTGATTTGTTTGGAGACTCTGTTGTTTTTCTTTGAATTGTTAAATCCAATCTTTCAAGTATTTTGTTCATGTCATCCTCATGGGTACGTTAGATTTATTGAGAAACTCTTTTACTTCCGATATAGAAATTTCATTAAAGTGAAAAACAGATGCAGCCAGCAAAGCTGATGCTCCGCCGTCTTTAACAGCCTCTAGAAAATGTTCTACCTTGCCAGCACCTCCTGATGCTATTACCGGTATCCTTACAAGATCTGTTATGGTTTTTAGGAGCTTTATATCATATCCATCTTGCACACCGTCTTTATCCATCGAGGTTAATAAAATCTCTCCAGCACCATTTTCTTCCATAGATTTTGCAAACTCTGTAACTTTTATACCAGTGGACCTAGTCCCCCCATGTGTAAAAACTTCCCAATCGTTTATACTCGAACTAAATTTGGCGTCTATTGCTACAACAATGCATTGACTGCCAAATTTATTCGCAGCTAAAGATATCAACTTAGGATTAGATACAGCAGCGCTATTAAAACTAACTTTATCTGCACCATAATTAAGCAACTTTTCAACTTCAGAGTCTTGTCGTACTCCTCCTCCAACCGTTAAAGGCATGAAGCATTGTTCGGCTGTTTTTTTTACAATTTCATAGGTCGTATTCCTATTCTCTTGGGAAGCTGAAATATCTAAAAAACATAATTCATCCGCACCTTTATCATTATAAATTTTTGCTATTTCGACAGGATCACCAGCGTCACGCAGGTTTATAAAATTTGTTCCTTTGACAACTCTACCATCTTTAACATCTAAGCATGGAATTATACGCGTTTTTAACATTTTAATCCTTCAAAATTCTCAACGCCTCTTCAATTCTTAAAGCTCCAGTATATATAGCTTTTCCGGCGATAACTCCCTCTAAGTTCGGAATATTTTTTTTTACGTCTTCAAGATTCTTAGGGCCATTTATACCTCCTGAACCAATTACGGGAATACTTACACTATCCGACAGTCTCTTTGTAGCGTTAGAATTCAAACCCTTCATTAAGCCATCTCTATCTATATCAGTGAAAATAATTGCATCGACACCACAATCTTCAAAACTTTTTGCCAGGTCTAAAGTATTTTTGCTTGATGTAGTTTTCCAGCCTGCAGTAGCGACCTTATTTGATCTGGAGTCTAGCGCAATTAAGATGCCACCAAATAGTCTACATGCCTCTTGAACTACAGAGGGGTTAGAAACGGCTAAAGTCCCTAAAATAACACGATCTACACCCTTCGACTTCCAGAATTCTATTTCCTCCAGACTTCTTATTCCCCCACCAACTTGAATTTTTAGGGAGGTAGAACTTCTTATCTCCTCGATGGTTTTTATATTCTTCTTACTCCCAGAAACGGCACCATCTAGGTCTACTACGTGTAACCAATGACACCCTGCCTCTTGAAATATCTTTGCTTGAGCAATAGGATTATCATTGTAAACGATCGCAGTGTCTAGATCTCCCCGCTGCAGTCTTACGCATTGACCTTCTTTCAGATCAATAGCTGGATAAAAATTCAACTTAACTTTCCTTATCTAAGTTTTTCAAGTAAAATGCCATCGTGAGATTAATACAATGTAATTAATTTATTAACAAGATTTAAAGACTTTCTAGTGGAGGTAATAATGATGAAAACACTTATAGCGATAGTAGCTTTTCTCATGATTAGCACTCATGTTTTTGCGGGGGAGCTTTCAGGTACATACAAAACTATGCCAAGTAAAAAATCTGGGGGCTGGGCTTATGTGAAATTTGGAGCATGTAAAGGGAATAAACACTTAATATGTGGTACTTTGATAAAGGCTTTTTCTAAAGATGGGAAAGTGATAAAAAATTATGAACACAAGGGTAAGAATGTTGTTTGGGATATGAAAAAAGACGGGGATAATAACTTTTCAGGAGGTAAAATAAAAGATTATAGTGATGGGAAAGTCTATAATTCAAAAATGAAAATACTGACAAAGAAAAAAATCGGAGTATCGGGATGTGTTTTGTTTATTTGTCAAGCACAGGAATGGATTAAAGTAAAATAGGTTCGTTAACGTAGAGGATCCCATTCGATAAAATTGCTTATAATCTTTAGTCCCGGAATTTGGCTTTTTTCAGGATGAAATTGTAGACCAATCATATTTTCTTTAGCTATTGCTGCTGCTATGTTCTTGCCATGATTTGTAGTAGCCACAATATCATTGTCTGAACAGGCAATAAATTCATAAGAATGAACAAAATAGAAATGATCATTTGTGTTAATGCCATTGAATATTGGATGGTAATTTTTAAAAGAAAGGTTGTTCCAACCCATATGCGGTATTTTTAAATTCTGCTCTACATCAATTTTTTTTACTTCACCACGGATCCAATTTAAACCTGGATTATTACTTTGTCCCTCATGCCCTGTTGTAGCAAGGAGTTGCATTCCAACACATATTCCGAGAAATGGCTTTTTCTTTTCAATTACCATATCAATGAGAGAGTTATAAACATCGGTGTTCTCATGCAATTTTGACTTACAAAAAGAAAATGATCCAACTCCCGGTAAAACTACTTTATCTGCTACTCGAACATCTTTGTAGCAAGAAGTTATTTTAACATTCACATTCTTAAAATTCGATGCAGCAGCTTGGAAACTTTTGAGAGCAGAATGCAGATTGCCACTTCTATAATCGATAATGGCAATGTTCATTTTTTATAAGCTTCCTTTCGTAGACGGTATCATCTCAACACCTTTATTTTTTTCGATGGCCATTTTAATAGATTTACCCATAGCCTTAAAAATGGCCTCTGAGATGTGATGTGAATTGAAACCATCAAGCATTTCCACATGGAGTGTGGTACCTGAGTTTGCGCTGAACGCATTGAAAAACTCTCGCACAAGCTCTAAATCAAAATTACCAACTCTGTTAGTCGGAAAGTTTACTTTCCAACTGAGAAACGACCGTCCTGAAAAATCTAGAGCAACCCTTATCAAGGCATCATCCATAGGAAGTAAAAAAAAGCCGTATCTATTGATTCCTTTTTTATCCCCGAGAGCCTCCAAAAAAGCTTTTCCCAAACAAATCCCACAATCCTCAACAGAGTGATGGAAATCAATATCGATATCCCCTTGTGCATTTAATTCTAGGTCAACTGAAGAATGGAAAGTAAGTTGTTCAAGCATATGATCAAAGAAGGGAATATCGGTCTTAATTTTACTTCTCCCGACTCCGTCTAGGTCTAAAACCAATTTAACATTAGTTTCATTAGTAATTCTTTCTATTTTAGAAGTTCGCATTTGCTTACCGTTAATTTTTTTGGCTTTAATTTTCCGCTTCGTTAGGGTATAAAAAGGGCTAGTTGGATCATCAATAGTCGTTGTAGCATCAAAGTTATTTCATTACGAGAGAAAAATGGTCTCAAAAAATTCTAGAAGAAATCGGACTTTGCTGTTGATCGTAGGAGCTATGTTTTTTTGTTTAACACTCTATTCCGGTGAAATAATAGCCGCGTTAGTGAAATCAAATCTACTAACGATAAATCTAGAAGAAATAAGTGGTAATGGTGAAAGCAAAAACAGAAAGATGCTCGCAAATCGACAGCTTGAAGAGGTGACTTCTAAACTACTGAATACAGAAAAATCGTTGCTCAATAGCAGTCAAGAATTATCAAAATTAGAAATGGCTAGAAAGGGTCTGCTATCGGAAAAGGAGAAACTCAAGCAAAATATTGAAAAGCTCAAATTTGAACTGGTGGACCAACAAAACAAAAAAAAATTAGCCGAAAATAAAAAAGGAAATACTAAAAGTGAGCTGGAACTACTTAAAAACGAAAATGAGCAGTTGAAAGAAAAAATTAGCGCTTTGGATGAAGTGGCTCTGGAAAAAAACAAACTGGAAAGCTCATTAAATGATTTAAAGAAAAAAAATAGAAGTTTAATAGAACAAGTAAAGAGTGTTCCTGATAAGGAAAAATTATTAGAAAGGTCGGAAGAACTTAAGCAGAAAATAGTTTCACTGAATGAACAACTTACTACTCAAAAAATGCTTGTCGAAAGCTATGAGTCAAATCAACAAATCCAATTAAATAGTATTAGTAGCCCTGAGACTGATAGCAATGACAATTACAAGAAGCTTATACTAGATTTAAAGAAAGAACATAGAAATGAGGTTGGAAGATTAAAAAGTGAGATAGCGCGATCAGAAAAATATAGAGTTAACTTCGACGAATTAAATGGTATTAAAGTCGTCTTTTCCGGTTTTATGGGTTATGACCTAGAACGTAAAGAGATAATTTTTATGACCAGAGAAGGTCAAAAAATAATGATGGTACAAGACAATTTTACTGGTACTTTAGTTGGGGAATGTGGGTTGCCAGTTATATCCAGTGAGAATGAGACTAGGTGTGCAGCAACCATAATAGCTCGGTTACTTTTTCACAAGAATGGTCCAATAATGAAAGGCTTAGAAATTGTTGAGGTAAGAAAAAAATAAATTAACCTATGTTGGCATGCTCATTGCAATTTTATTGCATGATTATAATAAATTTACGTTTTCTTAAGTATAAAATCTCGTTTTTTATTTTCCTATTCACCTTACTAATAAACTTTAGTGGGGTCCACTCTCAGTCTGCGAATAGTCACCAAGATGCATTACTGTGTGAGTATCTCGCAAAAGATGCAGAAAAAAAGTACGGATTACCAGAAAATATCCTACTGAGTATATCCAGAGTTGAATCAGGTTATCAAAAAGTAGATGGGGTTATAAGAGCTTGGCCGTGGACATTAAATGCGGGGGGAGATAGCTCGTATTTTCAAACGAAAGAAGATGCTTTACGCTCTCTGGAAGAAAGAATTAAAAAGGGCGTTACAAATATCGATATTGGCTGTATGCAGCTTAATTTTCGTTGGCACAAAGATTTTTTTAATAACTTAAGTGAAATGATAAGCCCAATAAAAAACGTTGATTACGCAGCAAGATTTCTAAACAAACTGCACCATAGGCATCGTTCTTGGGAGAAGGCGGTCAAATACTATCATTCTTCAAAGAGCAAATATAATGTAAAATACTATAGAAAGGTTAAAGCAGTCTGGAAAAAAGAGAATAACGAGAGCTCTTTGGCACCAAAGCTATTAGCAGCTGTTCTTGAAACTAAACCTAAAAAAGCAAACATTTTTATTAAGAAAGAAGAAAGGGTGCCTTTGATCAAATTGAATCAAAAAGATCAATATTTGCAAGTTAAAGAGTCTGAAGCTTATAAACAGGATATTAACGAAAATAAGTCTGAGGTTGTTAGTGCGGTGAATTTTCATACGATGGTAGACACTAATACTGAATTTGATTTTAGGAGTTTTGTCAAAAGTATAAGTCGGAAAAATACAGCAGTACCTAAATATATTCGTGATAATTGGACAATTGTGATATCAATTAGGAATCAACTTGAAAACAGCAAGTAAATTTAATGCATGAATGAGACAGAAAAAAAACTATTGGATGAAATCGTAATATTACTGAAAAAACATCCAGATTTTGATCCTCCCTTCTTCAGAACGGATGGCGATCTCGTTATACCGTTAAATAGTGCATTAAAAAAAAATAGAGAAGCCCATCGAAGGTTTGCAAATGCATTTAGTCAGATGATGAAAAGTGATTCAAGCAAGAGGCGGAAAAATAAGGCTTGGGTTTAAAATTAATCACGGTTTCAGGTATGATTACAAAAGAACGTCTTCTCGAAATATTGGATAAAAGTAAGCCAGAGGACAAAGTAAGCTTCTATACTGAGATCGCGCTTTCTTCTTTAATTATAATGAATCTCATAGCTGTCTCATTGGAGTCTGTGCCTAGTTTGAGCGAAAAATATTCTAGATCTTTTCTTTACTTCGAAATTTTTTCGGTGGTAATTTTTGGTCTGGAATACGTAGCGCGTATATGGGCTAGCTCCGAGAAAAAAGACACAAAGTATAGTTCGGGCCTTGGGAGGAGGTTAAGCTATATTTTTAGTTTTACCGGAATCATCGATTTTTTAGCGATCGTGCCAAGTATTCTCGCAATATTTATAACCAGTGTAGACTTGAGGTGGTTGAGGGTTCTAAGGTTACTCCGATTACTAAAGATCTCACACTATTCCACAGCACTTGAAGACCTTTGGTCAGCAATAAAGCATGAAAGAAGCTCATTCGTGGCCGCTCTATATCTTTTCGCTATTGCGTTATTCTTTTCATCTGCAATGATGTATGTTGCTGAGAATACCGCTCAGCCGGATAAATTTAAATCAATTCCTGAAACAATGTGGTGGTCTTTGATTACGTTAACAACGGTTGGTTATGGAGATGTGTCTCCTCTCACACCTTTGGGAAAGATCATCGGCGCAGTGACAGCTATAATGGGTGTTTGTGTGGTTGCTCTATTAACTGGTATCGTAGCAAACGCATTTGCCAATCAAGTGGCAAGAAGAAAAGCGATATTAGAGGCAGAGGTAGCTAATGCTCTTTTGGATGGTGAGATTTCGGCCCAAGAGCAAGAGAAGATTGAATCGTTAAGAAAAAGATTTGATTTGAGCGAGGATCATGTGGATGCAATTATCGAGGTTTTCAAGGATACAAAAAAATAAGAAGTTGATGATTATGTTGGCATATATTGTGCAACTCCTCTTTTAAAAGGAGAAAAATATGGCTAGCAAAACTCTCGAAAAAGTTTCAGACAGAATAATTTTAGATGACGATTTTAATTTGGCTTTCAAGCTAGTTTTCTTTGATGAAAATGATGAAGAGTTGGAGCCAGCTCAATACAAAGCTCTAAGTACTTTCAGTGTTGAAAGAGAAACGTCCATACAGCAATAAATCTGTAGACTATGAAAGTATGTCGGTCCAAGGTTCCGCCTAGCTTGCAGTCATTGCGTCCAATTTGGCTCTCCTTTTCCTTTCTGAAGAGGATGGGATATTCAACATCTCCCGGTATTTAGCTACTGTTCTCCTAGCAAGTTTCACACCGTTTTTGCTTACCATTTTTGCTATTAGGTCATCACTTAGCGGTTTTTCACCTTTTTCTTCATTTAAAATTTTCTTTATCATATTTCTGACTGCAGCAGCTGACTTACTATTCTCCTTGTCGTCAGTTTCAATGGTAACACTGAAAAGTGATTTTAGTGGAAACGTTCCCTTAGGAGTAGAAACCATTAAGCCGTTTGTCACTCTACTTACTGTGCTCTCATGCATTTTTACTGCGATCGCAATATCTTTTAGAGAGAGAGGCTCAAGAAAGTCCAATCCTTTTTCAAGAAAATGCTTTTGCCTCTTTATTATTTCTGCTGTTATTTTCAGTGTTGTAATATTTCGTTGCTCCAAAGCTCTTTTTAGCCATCTGGCTGATGAAATAGCTTGGCTTGCATAGCCATCTATTTTTGAGTTGTCGCGAGCTACTGGCGATAACTTTTTGGCATAGTCTTCATTTATATTTATTGATGGGAGTGTCGAGCGATTAAGATCAACTACCCAGTCTTCACCGACTTTCCTCACTATAAGGTCTGGTTTATGTATATTTGAAGTCTCGGACAAGAATACAGACCCTGGCTTTGGGTCAACACTTCTTATTATAACAAGGAAGTCTTTGATTTTTCTTTCATCGCAATCAATCTTTCTCATCAAACTCTTTAAATCACCCTTGCCAAGTAAAGCAAGATTGTCCAAGAGAACTGAAAGACCTTTACACATTAAGCCTTTCTCAATTATTTGAAGTCGTAAGCATTCCGATAAATTTCTTGCGAATAGCCCGGTGGGTTCTACACCTTGCAGCTTTGTTAAAACATTCTCCAGATCAACATAATCGAGGTTTGTTTCAATTTGAATTTCATCTAATGATTTTCCGAGCCAACCTGAAGGTTCTATCGCCTCTAAAAAATATCTTGCAATGAAATGTTCCCTTTGCGAGCTTAATAAATAGGGCAACTGATCTTCAATGTGTGTAATTAATGACTTTTCATGATTAGGTACGGTTGAGGCAATCAAGTCCCAATCTTCACCAGTATTTGATCTATTGTTAATAACCGCTCCATAGTCTATGCCCGCATTATCAAACCTATTATCATAGTCATCGTTATTAGTGGGATCATCTGAAAAATCAGTTGTTTCTTTTGCTAGAACTTGCTCACTATTGGATTCATTTTTATCTTGTGAGCGAATTCCTGAGTCATTTTTTTCTGATGCCTGAGTTTCTTCTTCGACATTGATAAAGGGATTATCAAAGGTCTGCTCTTCTAAAAATTGCTTTAGCTCTAGGTTAGTTAACTGAAGCAATTTAATAGCTTGTTGGAGCTGTGGAGTCATTACTAATGACTGTTTTTGTTTTAAATTTAAAGACTGTGATAATTGCATTTCAATTCTCCTTGTAAGATTATGAAAGCAGGTTCCTTTCAAAATTCAAAAAAATCAATTTGACAAGCCTTGATGTCAGCTTTTTGAAATAATTATTCAATAAAAACATAGTATTACATTACCCCGGTTAAAAATAAAAAATTGGTATGTCAAAAAAAAACTATTAAAAATTAAAAGCATAAGTTAACCTATGAAAGAGGTAGAAATGTTCAGAATAAAGCAGAAAAACACGCCTGAAGGGCCCTGTTTTACGTGTCGATTGATTAGATCATTTATATTGGCCACAGTAATGCTCATAATTTTAGGACTAGTGGCTAGTGATAGACTTTACTTATTGAATTTCATTTCCACAGAATTAATAGCAGCAATTATTATGGTGCTTGGGTTTCTTTTATTCTTGTTCAAGCTTTGGCAGTGGAAAAAAGATAAAATCGAAAAGAAAATGTAGTTGAAATAATACTATCTGTCTCTTACTAATCTGACTGCTAGCTCTTTAATTGGAGAAAACCTATTAAAAGAGAAACCAGTATGAAAGTTAACACTTACATAGAACTTACTATTAAAAATGCTTTGGTCACCAGTCCAATAAGGGGCATTATCCGTATTTGGAAAGATGTCCTCATTTATTTTTGGAGAAGAACACTCTTTGCAAACTATCGACTTAAGTTCTGCCTGCGATGGTAATCGCCATTTTCCGCCGAGTTGTTCATTTGCAATATTTAACGCTGTTGGAACCATATTCAAAGAAAGGTTGACGATCTTTCCCTCACATGCATTGCCGTTCCATCGCTGGCCCACTGTGCACCTTAGCCACTCAATTTTACGTTCTAAATCAACAACTATGTGTTCTTTCACAATAAATCTGCTATCACTGGCGTGCAAGTTTGAGCCGGTGAAAATTAAAATAAAACATAAAATTGTAAGTCGTAAATTTGTCATCGCTTTAGTTCTCTTGTATTTGTTTCTAACACTATTATATTGTTAAACAAGTTTGATGCCAAAATTTCTGCGTTTTTTATAAGTTTCATTTTGGTATTATAATTGCAATGATATTTGTTGCAGGTAAGAAAATATAATGAGCATAAAGGAAAAACTATGGATATAGCCTCTCTTCTAGGATTAATTGGAGCGCTTGGATTTATTATATACGCGATGGTTTCAGGGGGTGGCGTAGGTCCCTTTATAGACGTTCCTTCATTAGCCATTGTTTTTGGTGGAACTTTCTTTTGTGTCATGTACACGTGCCCATTGCCAACATTTCTTGGCTCTTTTGGGGTCATGGCAAAGGCTTTCTTTCCACCTGTGAAACCTCAAGATGAATTGGTTACAAAAATGGTTGAACTTGCTGGAATAGCAAGAAAAGATGGAATGATGGCGCTTGAGGGTCAAGATGTCCCTGATAAGTTTTTTTCAAAGGGATTACAGATGCTAGTCGATGGAGCAGATGAGGCAAAGCTTACAACGCAATTAAATCAAGAAATTAAAGCTATGAAGGCCCGCCATGAGTCAAATCAAAATGTTGTAAAAGCATGGATAGATATTGCTCCAGCTATGGGTATGATCGGTACACTAGTCGGACTAGTCTTGATGCTAGGAAATATGGCAGACCCTAAGGCGATTGGCCCAGCCATGGCTGTTGCTCTTTTGACTACTCTATACGGAGCTTTTATAGCAAACGTGTTATTTTTGCCGATGATAACATCTCTAGAAGGTTACACCGCGTATGAGGTTACTTACAGGGAAATGGTTGTTATGGGCTTAAGAAATATAGCTAGAGGGGAATCCCCAAGAAACATTCAAGATCAGATGGTAGCTAATTTACCGCCAGCAGTACAACAGAAACTTGAAGCCGCCGCATAATAGAAATCTCCAGGAAATCTAAAGATGGCAGAAGAAGTAGAAGCAGAGATAGAAGAAGAGGAAGAGGAATGTCCCAAATGTCCTCCGGTTGGAGCCCCAGCATGGATGGCAACCTTCGCAGACATGGCTACCCTTTTAATGGCCTTTTTTGTTCTAATTCTTTCATTTGCAGAATTTAACGTCCCTAAATTCAAGCAGATATCTGGTTCATTAAAGAACGCATTTGGTGTTCAGAGATTGGTGCCTGTAGTAGAACAACCAAAGGGGACGACGGTATTATCTTTAAACTTTAGCCCTTCCCCTAGTCCATCAGTTACTAAGCAAATGACGCAGCAGACCACTAATCTAGAGAAAAAAGAACTTGAAGTGAAAACGGAAGAGGATGAGGGAGGAGAGAAGGACAAAAGTGCTAAAGAACTAGTTGAAGCCCTTCAAGAGGCTGTTGATAAGGGAGAAATTAAAGTCGAAGCGATTGGAGAAGCTGTAAAAGTGGAAATCGGTGATCAAGACACAGCAGCAAAAGATCTGCCCAAGTTGATACAAGAGACTTTGGAAGCTATTGAAGAGGCTAAGAATAAAACTGGAAATACCGATCAAGAGGTGCTTTTTGGTGGGCTCGAAGAAAAATTAAAGGAGCTTGCATCCCTGGCCCAAACGGAAGCAGATGGCGAAACAAGAGGATCATCAAAAGATTCTGGCGCAGGAGTAAATGACAATGATAAATCAGCGAAAGAAGCTTCAGCTAATCAAGCTGCTAATGAACTTGAAGTCGCTTTAAAAAATGAAATTGATAAAGGTTTGGTTAGTGTAGAAAGAAAAAATGGCAAAGTCTTTGTTACCGTTGGATCTGGGGGAGCTTTTTCATCGGGATCAGCAGAATTAACGTCCCAGGCTCGACAGATAATGGCTAAAATCGCAGACAAAGGGGTAGGGGATACTGGTACAATAACTGTGTCGGGTCATACTGATAATGTTCCATTAATGTTTGGTGGTAACTTCAGAGATAACTGGGATCTAGCAGCAGCTCGAGCGTCTAGTGTCGTGCAAGAGCTTGAGAAAGCAGGTAATATTAGCACGGATAGAATGAAGGCTGTAAGTTTTGGTGAGTCAAAGCCAGTAGACTCGAATGATACCGCTGCAGGACGAGAAAAAAATAGAAGAATTGAAATCGAAATAAATTTTTGATCTTACAGTAAGTTATTCTCTGCGACACATATGTGCTTTCAACTAAGCCATTTAAAATTTGATAGAAATCTGAGACATCAGCTTCGCTCCACCACTGATATATGGACGATCTATTTATGTGTATATTAAACTTCTCAATCGAGCCCATTTAAATTAATGTAAGTTTTCATCTGATAGTAAAGTTGCAAACATCACTCGACAGAGTTGCTGATGAGACAGAGATAGAAAATATTAGGCCATATTAATTCAGGCATCTTGCTTTGCCTTTATTAAACTTATAAGTTAATTTCCACCGAGACAACCCGCTCAGATGCTTTAAGACTCCTGTATAAGGAGCCCATGTAGAAATCTGCGTGATTTTCATTTTTAAAAAGCTTTCCCACTCCTAGAGGAGTAATGGCTAAGGCTCAACATTAATAGAATTTGGGAATTATTGAATTTAACCGATGGTTAGCTGGCTTCGAGCTCGGTAATTAACAAATTATGAAGAGTTGCACCGTAGACTAATTAGTTATTCCAAATCACCACAGCTAATATTTTATATTTTTGGCTTTAGAATACCAATTATAAAATGGACTTTGGTTAGGTATATTTCCATGTCTATTCTCAAAACCTTTTCCAAATACCTTGACTTATTATTTTTCTTATCATGTATTATTCAGCTTTATACACGCTGCAAGCTAAATATATTCTCCTCAAATAGTTGCATTTCTCTCGAAAATTTAATCCAGACAGTATGAAGAGCAGTCCTAATTAGCAAAAACTGATTTGTACTCGTTTACTATAAATTTTTTAGTTTAGTTGAGTAAAGAAAATTGGATTTAACCCGCGATAGCTATCAGTTCTTATTTTTCTATAAGATAATACGCCTTTAAAGTTGTCAGCACCACAAAATTTAGAGAATCTCAAATTGTCTATGGTGCAGAAAAGATACTGTAGCGTTTCCTAGCTATACTAAATGTGGACAGCTGGTACCTATGTAAATTGCTGCATAGCTTTCATAACGTTGCCAGATTTATTCTTTTTCCTAGGTTTAGGAACTTCCTTTTTATAAGGTTTTACAAGGGCATTAATAAAGTTAACTTTTTCATCAAGACCACGACACATCTCCTGAGCTTCTTTATCTGACCTAGCAGCAACTATCGCCCATACTTGCCTGTCTTGAAACATGCCGTAGCTTCTTCTAAGAATAACTTGGCCTTTCCTAAGGTATAGAGCAACTAGTATTACTGCTAAAATAAATAGAAATATATTTACACTGAAGGTGATAAGATAAACACATAGTATAGCTAGTAATGGTTCCCACATCTTTTGCTGTAATAACCATACGGGAGGTAAAATAACTGCTATCTGACTATGAGTGGTGTCGTATACATCCACTACTCTTTTTACGTCTCTGAGTGCTTCAAAAATACGGTAGTCCTCTTTTTCACCTATTTCCCTTTTTTGAAATAATTCCATTATCATTTGGGACTCTTCGGGGCGAGTGAATTCAAAAATGCCACCTAGAGGACCTCTGGAAAATATTTCAAAAAACTTCCCATTTCTCCAGATTGTCAAGAGCCACATATCGCTCTCTTCTCCACTTGATAAAAGATCAACCATGTTGTCTATACTATCGTGATAGCTAATACCATCAATCGCAACTACGACGTCATTTTCTCTTAACCTCAAAGCTCTAGTTCTAGAAGATTGTCCATGTTCTTTCAATTTTAAGAAGTTTTGCAGTTTAACTTCGTCAGAAGTGCTTTCCCCCAATTCATTGAAATTTTCGTTGGGGATCTCCGAATAAGTATTCCCGCCATTTTGGCTTTCGGCTTGATAGTTGTCTGAATCTTGCATGCTTTTTTGATTTCTTGAACTTATGGAAACTTTATTAGGCCATCGGAGCTTTTGATTTTGCTAAATATCTCTTCATTTTTCTTATATAGAGATCTAATTTCTTCGGTAAGCTGGTTTTGGGATTTAGATATTTCCTCCATGACAATATTATCAGTGTTGGAAGAGTTAATTTCTTTTAACGCTGCTAGTAGCTGATTTTGATAAGCATCAATTCCTTTATTTAGTTCACTTAACCTTTTCTCAAAGGTTTGTGCAACATTTTGGGCAAATATATTAACTGCTTGCTCGGTGTTTTTAGTCATCACCTCCTGCAACCCTTTATTTTGCTCGAGAACTCTACTAGCAAGTGCATTTGTCGCAACAGAAATTTCTTTTCTTAGAGAGGATAATTCTTCAACTAATTTTGCGTTCTGCTTTTCAAGAGCCACCTGACTTTCCATCGCTACCGATAAAGCTTTAACATTATCTTTTAAATCATCAACATTCTCGGCAAAAATCACTAGAGCTTCTCTGTTCGTAGTAGTCATCACACCTAAGTCTGACATTGAGCGGAAATAGAGCACTGATGAAAATATCATGGCTACGATTGCAGCAATCATAGAGCTTCCAAAAATTATTGTAGTATAACGATGTATTTGCTTCACTTGTGTCTCCAGTTTTTTATGCTCTCTTTTAACTTTATTATATTCAGAGGTTACGTCAGTCGCCGCATCCGCTGCATCCAAGGCGATTTTTATACTTTCTTCGATGGTACTTAGATCTGAACTCATTAAGGTGACCTCCTACGAGATTCAATTTTTTTTACTATAACTCTTTGTTTGTAATAAGCACATTTCATGCCAGTTGTTGCTACAACCTCCTGATAAGGAATTTTTGATGATTTGAATCCAAATTTTCTGCACCCCCATCTTCTTCTAGGATCGTGTGTTATAAACAAATGGATACATTGATTACAAGTCATCATAACTTTTTGTTCTTTTTAGCCGCAATAGAGTCGAAAAGTCTGGCTATTGCATATCTAAAAACTGCAAGGCACAACAAGAAAGAAACAAACCAGATGGATATTGCTCGTAAAACGTTACCAGAATAAAAAGCTTCTAGCCCATTTAATAGAGAAAGAAAGGCAACTCCTCCAAAACAAGCTGAACTTATATAGTCTCCAAGAGATTCATGACTTCGTCTAGGCATATTAATTCTCCTTCAAAATTGTTCCATTTTCATTGAATCTTAAATCCTCAGGAACATCAATATCTGGGGCATCTAAATCTTCCCCTCTATCTAATTTATAGACATATGCTAGTGCCACAGCTACTGCATTGTAAAGCTTTTCAGATATTTCCTCTCCGATTTCACCTGTGAAAAATAGTGCTCTTGCGAGAAGGGGGCTTCTAAAACTTGTTATATTCTTTTCAATTCCTATTTCCATAATCCTTTTTGCTATAAGTCCTTTGCCCATTGCAATAATTTTAGGGGCACCCACTTGACCCACATCGTATTTAAGAGCTATGGCAAAATGAGTTGGGTTTGTAATAATTGCCGTAGCTTCACCCATGTTTTGCAAGGCCTCTTGTTGCTTAGCCGATTTTGTTGCACTTTCCATTTGGAGCCTTCTTATTTTTGCTCTAACTTCAGGGGACCCTTCGGTTTGTTTATATTCATCTTTGACTTCTTGCTTGGTCATCCTGAGAGACTTAATATGCTCATATCTCTGATAAAAATAGTCCAAAGCAGCTATAATCATTAGGCAAACCAACAAAGCTCCTATCAAAAGAGGAAAAGAAGATCGAGTAAGTTCTAGCCCTGATTTTAAGCTTCCATCAGTAATGCGTAACATTTGAGGGAGTAAGTAGTATATAACCCCTATAGCGCTCGCAAATAAGGAACCAACTTTCAATAAAGCTTTACCAAGCTCAACCAAGCTTTTCAAAGAAAACATACGTTTGAAGCCACTAAGGGGATTGATTCTGTTAGACTTAAAGGCAAGCGCTTTTGGAGCGAAATTTATTCCACCAACGGCAAATTGTGTCGCCAAAACGATGATCAACATCGGAATTCCGACTAATAAACTAATTTTCGTTATAAAGATTAGTGCCTGTAGAGACTTTGTAGCAGGTAAGTCTTCAAGTTTATCATTGCCAGACAAAACAAAAAGATCTCCCCATTCAAATAAAAGCGCTCGGAAACTGAATGAAAGGGCATACATAAGCAAGAAGGCACCAGCTATTCCCGTAAAAACAAACATTTCTTTGGAATTTAATACCTTACCATCTTCTTTATACTTATCAATTTTACGTTGGGAAGGTTCCTCGGTTTTCTCTTGGCCATCCTGGTTTTCTTCAGCCATTTTTCAGACTTTCAATTGTTGTCATTAAATGATCTAGAGAGGAATCAATCAAGTCGGAAAAAGCAAACCCTAAGTTACTTATTGAAAGGTATAAAACAATAAAAGTACCGAGCATTGTTATTGGAAAACCAAAAGAAAATAAGTTCAGTTGTGGAGCCGATCGAGTAATTATTCCAATTGCAACATTGATAAGCAATACAACTAGTACAACCGGCAACATAATTATGGAAGCGTTTAAGAACATTGAGCCGGAAGCAGCCATTCCGCCATCAATCAATGCTGAGGGTACTGGAAGAGTTCCTATGGGTATTAGCTGATAACTCTCTATTATTATCCGCAGTGCAATCAGATGACCATCAACTGTCAAAAAAATCATTATTAGGAACAGGTATAGAATTTGGCTTACGACAGGGGTTTGCACTCCAGAAACGGGATCAACTTGGGCAGCATAACTTAAACCAGCACTAGTTGCTATTTTTTCTCCTGCTAAAGAGGCAGCAGAAAACATAATCGAAAGTATTAAGCCCGCGGTGACTCCGATAGCTATCTCTTTGAAAATAACAGCGATACCATATGCAGAGGTCAGTATCTGTGTATCAAGCTCGAGCGGGTGAATTGAAAAAACTATTATAGATATTACAAATGCAATTATAATTCTCACTCTCAGCATAATAAAACGCGCGCTAAAAAGAGGGGAGGCAATAATGAATGCACTTAGCCTGATACTGGTTAGAAAAAATGCAAGCAAGAGCTCCATAATATTCTGCAGGCCTAAGCCTGGAATAATATCATTAAGTGATTGCTCCATATACTATGCTTGACCGATCGAGGCTATTTGATCAAAAATAAAAGCAAAATAATCTGTCAGTCCGGTTAACATAAAGTTAGCGATCAAAGCCAATGTCAGAAGAACCAGCACTAACTTTGGCACAAAACTTAAGGTCATTTCGTTAATAGAAGTAGCTGCCTGAATTATACCAATCAAAAGGCCTATGCCAAGCGCTACTATCAGCACTGGACCAGCGGAAATTATAATTTGCCAAAAAGCATCTTCTAGATAATTTACGTTAGTATCGAATTCCATCTTGGATCTCCTCTTTTAGTTTGAAACATATGTTGCTACCAGCGATCCCACTGTCATTGCCCAACCATCAACTAAGACAAATAGAAGAAGCTTAAAGGGAAGAGCTACTAGCATTGGGCTAAGCATCATCATTCCCAAAGACATCAATATCGAGGCGATTACCATATCTATAACTAAAAAGGGAAGGAAAAGTAGAAACCCTATCTGAAAAGCAGTTTTCAATTCAGATGTGATGAAAGCTGGAAGTATAACGGTCAACGGTATGTCTCTGTGATCCTCATATCCTTGATCTCCTATTAAATCCGTAAACATCGATAAGTCATTTTCCCGAGTATTTTTAACCAAAAATTCTTTTAAAGTATTTGAACCAGTTGACAGCGCAGACTTAGCAGGTAATTCTCCTTCGAGATATGGGTCAAGGGCAGTTTTATTTATTTCTGTGAGGGTTGGCGTCATTATAAAAAATGTTAAAAAAAGAGCTATCGCTATCAAAACCTGGTTTGGTGGTGTTTGTTGAGTTCCCATTGCTTGTCTTAGAATCGAGAGAACGATTATTATTCTTGTAAAGGAAGTCGCCCCAAGCACTATTGAAGGAAGCAGGGTCAGTCCGGTCATTAATGCAAGGATCTGGAGGGATAATGAGTAGGTTGTTTCAGCCTCACCATTACTTTCAATTTTCAAAGCGGGAAGACCATCGGCAAAACTTGATAGGCCATTTTGTGCTAAGGTTGCGCTACCGAAAATAGATATAAATAGGGCTGGTATTAATATTATTACTGCTTTGAACTTCATCTCTTTAAACCTAATTTTGGGTTCATCTTTCGCGCATTAGATATTGCAGCTGACAATACATTGGGTGTGCCCTTTTGCTCTTTCTCATTGCCTGTGTCTTCATTTTTATCTCTTGCAAATTTTTTAAGCTCTATATTTCGTTTCACGCTATTTGTATTCTTTCCTTCATGGGGAATAATTGTGGGTGAGGATCCTTTCGAATAGAAATAAAGGTACTCTGTGTTATCAACCCTGATTAATCTTATTCGCTCAGAGTTACTCAGCGCAAACTCTTCAATTAAACTCACCCTCTTCTTTTTATTTAAACGATCTTGGAAACTGAACTTATTATTTTTCAGTAACTGTTGTAACAGAATAAGAGCACCTAAGAACAGTAATACAACAACTATCTGAGTTAAGCTTATATCTTGAACCTGCATATGTACCTCCTTTCTACATAGAAAGGCAAGTATCATGCCAAAGAATTTATTTTCTTAAGCAGTATGTTTTCATAAGAAAAATAGAGTTTTTTACTCTCAATAGTCAAAAAGTTGACTTAATTATTTGACGCTTTCAATTCTTTTCTGGGGATCTACTATCTCAACAAACCTTATCCCAAATCTTTCCCCAACCATCACTACTTCGCCCTTGGCTATCATTGTTCCGTTAATTAAAATATCTAAAGGGTCTCCTGCAAGTCTATCTAGTTCTATAACTGATCCTTCATTTAGTCTTAGTAACTCTTTGATTTTTAGCTCAGCGCTTCCTACTTCAACTGTGAGTCTAACATCGATATTTTCTAAAACCCGAAGATTGTCTGCAGAAGCAGAATTTTGATCTTTATTTTCTGTATTAGCTGATTGCTCTTCAGTTTGTTCTTCTATATTCTCTTCTTCGCCCATCGCATAACCCCATATGTTATTTACTTAGTCTCTTCTTTATGTTTACTGCAGCTTGCCCAGAGAGTTCTCCTAGTTCACTGAGAAATACTAATTGATCTTCAATTAATACTTCAATGCCTTCACCCACATATATAGGAAAGGTATCGCCTCTTTTAGTCTGGAGTAATTTATTCATTGGTACAGTTGGCTCACTTAAACGGCAACTGACATTTAAAGGGATCTCCATTACCATTCGTTCTAGTTTTTCTTTCCATGTAAAATCATCATCGATTACTTCACTTTGAACTCTTGATCTAAGTTGTGAGGCAATAGGTTTGAGTGTTTGTAGAGGATAGATTATATCAAAAGTTGCTGCGTCAACGCCAGGCAATTGAACTACGAATGAACATATAATTACCATCTCTGCATTATCTACAAATGATGCAAATTGTGGGTTTACCTCTCTACTCTGTTCAGTAAGAGTGATTGGCATGAGATCATGCCATGCTCTTTCAAGCATCCTATTAAGACCTTCTGATACGATTTCTATTAAGCGCTCTTCGGTACTGGTAAATTCAGACCTTTTTTCTTTTATCGCTTCGATTTGCCCACCGTAATACGAATTAGTAAGAATTGATATAAAGTTTGGATCCATAACCAGCAACATATTTCCTCTAAGTTCTTCTAATCTGTTTGACGTTAAACTCATAAAACTTTCGATTCCAGATGAGTACTCATCAAATGTTTTTACTTCGGGGGGAAAAGAGGATATTCGGGGAAGTATTCTAAGCATTGGAAGAAAAACGCTTCGAGCTTGTCGAGCAAATCTTTCGTTAACGAGCCTAAGAGCATAATAGTCTCCTAGTAGTGATAGCTCATCTGACCCAAACTTATAGGGTCTGACGTTAGCAGCTTCTGATACATCCGAGGATGATGAGCTTCCAATTTCATCGGATTGTAAACCCTCAATTAATGCGTCAACTTCTTCACTAGATAATTTTCTTGATGATACCACTTAAGCCCTCGATCTCTTCCTATTGAAGCATAAAGGAAGTGAAATGAACATTCTCAATCCCCCCAAATCCTTCTAATGCCTCTAATTTTGTGTTTAGTTCTGCTGCAATGGCTTTTGCAAGTGCATCTCTTCCTGATTTACCTTCAATATCCTGCTCAGAAAATTCGCTCATAACGGCCAAAATGCTTGACCTTAACGATAATTGATGATCTTCCACATTATTTATTACGTTTTCATCATATTGTGTCGACACTCCAATTCCAGCTTGCAAAAATTTTCTTGAGCCTCTCAAGTTTGTTGTAAAGTTACCTGGGAACTCGTAGTAAGTGGTTATAAACTTCTCCACCTCTGGAGCTTCCTTTTTTTGTGGCCCAGAATTTGCCGCTTCTTCTGCGGCTTTTGCCTCTTCGGCCTCTTTCATTTTTCTTTCAATTATTTCTTCTATTTCTGCTGAGGGATCAGCAGGCTTACCACCGAATAAAAAATATCCAGTTCCTACGCCTACGCCTATCAAAGCAATAGCTCCTAAAGCCATCATTATGATTTTCATTAGGCCACCCTTTTTAGGTTCTTCTTCTTTCTCTTCTTCTGCCATTTTGCCTGTCCTTTTTCTTAAGCTATAAGGTTGAGACCCTCATTTTTACTATTTAACTTGTTTATATCTTCTATTGGCCTTGAGCTGTCTTCGATATTAGTCTTTTTTACTATTGAAGCAAGCTTATGGGCGCGCTCTTTTCCTTTTTGATTTCCTCCAAATTGATTTGCTTGCGTTTGAAGTGATGCTAGCTTGAGTCCAGAAACTTCCATCATTTGTGATAATTTAGTTTCTGCATCTGCTAGGATAGTAGCGGCGTTAGCGCTTTCAGTAGTAATACTAATCTTAGCTATCGCATCTTGCATGTTAATCGTAACATTCAGTCTACCCAGGCTTTTGGGGGTCAATGATATTTCTATCTCCTCGACGCCATCTATGATCGATTTTTCTATTTTTTCTATAAGTTTATTTCCCCAGATTTTTGACAACATATTTAAGTTTTGGAGTAATTTATCATTACTCTCTTGGTTTAAAAGGGAAGGGTTCTGAGTATTAGTTGACACTACATTTGAAACTGTATCTATTTTGTTTGTAAAGGCTAAAGGTTGTCTCAGTAAATTACTTTCTGGATTTAAATCTTTTGAACTATTTGTAATTGTTGAGGACTGAGTTAAAGCATCGGTCTTAAATTCAGAAACCTTATTTCCTGTGTTTTTGGATAGGTCTGGTTTTTTTTCTAAACCTTGAGAAGTATTTAGAGAATCTGCTTTGGATGAAAGTTTTTTTCTAGTCTTGAACTCGATAGAGGTCTTAGCAAAAGCTAAGTCAGACTTTTTTAATTCAGGCCCAACTGTCCCATTTGAATTTGTCCCAACCATACCCAAGTTGGTTTCTTTATGTAAAATTTGTTTATTGCTCACTGTATTGTTTTTTTGCTCTTTCAGCACCAGTTTGGTGTCATTTTTGGTTGCATCTTGTGCATTATTCTTCGGCTCAATAGTTTTTTTGACTTGTTCATTGAGCTTTGTTCTTACTTGATCCAAGATTGTTTCAAGCTTTTGGTGTATATCTTTACCACTCTGCTTTGAATTAATTAAATTTTCTAGTTCCTGTAGAAATTTCATTATGTGAACGAAATTTTTATTGTCTGAGTTATTTGAATGTTCCAAGTCACTATTACCAAGCCCGAGGTTGCCAATATTTATTTCCGCAAATAACTCTTTTAATTTATTTTGAATGTCCTCTAAAATATTCTCCGATAAGTTTATATCGGCCGTTTTAAGAATGTTGACAATTTCTGTCATATTCCTGTCAGCGTGGTCAATTTCGTTAATATTTATATTGGTGGATAACACTTCAGCATTATCCTTTGCATCTATGCCTCCAAATAAAGAATTAAAAACACCCTCACTTTCTGATTGATCTGAACCAACATTACCCATATCTAGAATGTCTAATTTAATACTACTATTATTTTTTACTATTTCTGTCATATAAGCCTATTCCTCCAGAAAACTTTGCAAAATAGGTGCCAATAGTCAGTAAGTGCTTAAAGTTTATTTATCTTGGGGGTCATGAGATCTTTTTTGGTCTCAAGCAAAGAGGCTTCTTTTTTCCTTTTTTCAGCAGCTTTTGTCTTAGCTCGTTTTATATTTTGATGTTCAATAGCAATTTTTTTTTGAAGTTCCGTAAGCTCTTTCTTAATAAATTTCTGTTTTGTCTCTGTTTGATTAAGTTCTTCAATCAATTTTTGTGAGTACCAATTTTGAGATTTAAGCAAATATCCAGATCTAAGGGTGGAGTTGTCCACAACTCTTTGGCTCTGCAACGCTTTTATTTGTTCAATAAGATTTGCATTTTTTTCAGACTCATTTGACAGTTGCTCAGATATTTTATTTTGCCGATTTAGATTGATTTTCTTTTTGAGTGAGAGGCGATCGAAGATATTTTTTTTCAACGGCATAAAGTCTAACCCTTTAATAGTTGGAGCAGACTAGCTTTACTATCTTGAAAGTTAGATGCTGTCCCCTCTAGTTGGCGAATATGAGCTGTTAGATTTGGCCAAAGAGAAACAGCTAGATCAAGATCTGGGTCCTTTCCTTGCGTATATCCGCCCATTAAAATAAGGTCTCTATTGTCCAAATAAAGAGTAATTAGCTTCCTGAATACACGTGCGTATTCACTGTGCGTTTCGTCAATTATTTCATTCATTACCCGACTCACTGAGCTCGATACATCAATAGCAGGGTAAATGCCTAACTGCGCTTGCTGTCTTGACAATACAATATGTCCATCAAGAATTGCCCTGGCAGTATCAACTACCGGATCATTCTCATCATCACCATCGGCTAAAACTGTATAAAATGCCGTTATTGATCCTTGCTTATCAACACCCGGACCTGATCTCTCTACAAGCTTTGGTATTAGTGATACTACGGAGGGTGGATATCCTTTTGCTGTTGGTTGCTCGCCTAGTGCTAGGCCAATTTCTCGTCTTGCATGCGCAACCCTAGTAAGAGAGTCCATTATAAGTAGTACATTCTTTCCTATGGATCTAAAATATTCTGCTATAGCTGTGGCTCTATTAGCGCCTCTAATTCGAAGCAATGGGGATCTATCAGCAGGTACCGCAACTACTATTGTTTTATTTTTTGCATCTCCAGAAAGTATATTTTTTACAAAACTGCCTACTTCCCGACCGCGCTCTCCAATAAGTCCAACAACCACTATTTCTGCCTCTGTATATCTGCACATCATTCCCAGTAAAACAGACTTTCCAACTCCGGATCCAGCAATAATACCTACTCTTTGTCCTTTGCCTACGGTCAACAAGCTATTTATAGCTCTTACTCCTACGTCAAGTGGTTTGTTAACGGCGTTTCTGGATAAGGGGTTCAAAAATTTTCCATTTAATGGCCATGTTTCTCTTAATGAACCCATTGGTTTCCCATCGTAGGGGTTTCCCATCGCGTCGATAACTCTACCCAATAATGATCCGCCAACTTTAATATCGTGGCCTTCATCAATTACACAAACTTTTGCCCCCGATTGGATTTTAGTATCACTTTCAAACATGGATAGAATATTATTACCTTTTTTAAAACCTATTATTTCAGCTAATGTTTCAGTTCCGTCCGATGTGGCTACCGAGCAGATAGAGCCTAGATTTGCTGGAAATCCATCGCACTCCAAGAAATGACCATCATATTTATGGACACGTCCAGAAGTAGTTAATTTGCCTGATAAGTTTATGCTATCTATAGCTTTTGTTAACGAAAGCGAACTATTTTTTATCATTATCAATCTCTGGCATGCTTTCTTTTTCTGTTTTCTGGGGTACTTCTTTATCCGCCGATCCAAGTTCCTCGCTTTCTATCCCAGACTTATTACTTTCTCCAGTGGCTTCTTCCTCTTCATCTAAAATCAATATTTGCTCTGAAATTAGGTCTCCTATTTCCACTGCTCCCATTTGAAAAATAAAATCTCCCCGGAATAGCTCAGAATTCTCTTTTATTTCGACTTTCTTATCACTCAAAGATTCTGCGAGCGATTTTGAAAGTAAGTTTGCATCTATCGGATTTAAATTCAGTATCAAGTTTTTTGATGCCTGTTCAATCTTATCGGCAAATGAAATTATTTTGTTTTTAAAAGTATCGGAGCACTCATCAATCATGGTTCCCGCTCGTTCACTTGCAAGTCTCGTTATTACTCTTAAAATTGATTTAGTAAGATCAGTTTTATCGACTGTCTCTTTATTCTTAATATTGTCTATGATTACTTGGAAAGCTTCCAGTGCCTCTTTCTGTTTATTTTCGAGTTCTGTAAATGCAATTTTTTTTCCAATTTCTATACCCTCTTTTTTTGCTTCTTCCATACTATATGTTTCATTTTGTCCTGTAGGAACAATTGGTGCTTCTTTAACAGTATCTTTTTTAGCGGCTGGGCCTTCAGTCGAGCCCGTCTCAGTACCACTGTCACTTGATGTATCCTCTTGGTCTACTATCTTAGCTGCGGAGGGAGCTATGTCGGACACGGAGGGGGCTTCTGGGCTTTCTGATCTAGTTGTTGGTGAGTGGTCAGAGGGATCACTTATCTCTTTTTGCTCAATTGCATTCGGTGGGTTGGGATCAGTATTAATAGGGTCTGAATTATCCTTATCACCCGGCAAGTTATCATCGGCACTAGTTTTTCCCTCAATTTTTTTCTCAGCTAAGCCTGCACTTTCTGAGTCACCAATAGGTTTTTTCACTCTCTGATCTGAAGATGAAGCAATCTCAGTAATGGATGTTGGTTTAAAATGATCTAAGTTTCTTTCGGGAATTTTATCTTGTTTTTTATAGCCAAGTTCCCTTGAAACCTTTATCAATCTTGTTATTTCTGTGTCCTCTAATGGCGAACTATCTTTTTCTTCTAACGGTTGCATTTGTAATATCTAAAATCGTTTAAACGTAGTCATCTCCACCTCGGCCAGCTAAGACTATAGTACCCTCATCTGACATTCTTCGAGCAGCATTAATTATTCGCTTTTGAGCTTCCTGAACTTCGGTCAAACGAACTGGGCCTAAAGCTTCCATTTCATCTTGTATATTGGCTGCAGCTCTCTGAGACATACAGCTGAATAACTTATCTCTCAATACTTCATCTGCTCCCTTCATTGCTAAAACTAAATCCTCAGTTTCAACGCTTCTCAATATCATCTGTAGCGACTTATCATCAGATTTAATAAGGTTATCAAATACAAACATCGCTTCTTGAATTTCAGTCATTAGGTTTTTGCTAAATTTTGCAACCTCTTTGAATATTTTTTGTTCATCCTCACCTTTCATGAAGTTCATAATTTGTGCAGCAGCCTTTACGCCTCCGACCTGGGAAGCCCTAAGAGAAGTATTGGCTGCAAACTTCTTCTGCATTACTAGCTCTAAGTCTCTCAATGCGTCTGGTTGGACTGTTTGTATTGTAGCTATTCTTTTGACAATTTCTGGTTGTATTTTCTCGTCAAGCATAACCAGAACATCAGAACCTTGAGCGGGTTCAAGGTAAGAAATTATGAGAGCAATGATCTGCGGGTGTTCATCTTGTATCAATTCCGCAATTGCTCTAGAGTCCATCCACTCCAATATTTCAATGGCATTATTACTTTCTGATGGTGTAATACGTCCCAAAATAGATTGTGCTCTATCTTGTCCTAAAGCTTTATTCAAAACATTTTGAATGTAATTTCCTGCACCTAATCCAAGGCTTGTTTGTTCCTTAATAATTGCAAGAAACTCATCTAAAACTTTGTTAACGGTATCTTGGTCTAATCCTTCAACTGAATACATTGCGCTGCCGAGGTGTTGAACTTCTTTCGGTGTTAAATTTTTAAGGATTTCTGAAGCCTCATCCTCACCTAAAAGCATCATCAATATAGCTGATTTCTGCGTTCCAGTAAGTTTGTCAAAAACCTTGGTTTTATCTTCTCTATCTTGCTCAGCCATATTTAATTCCTACCCGCTATCTTATTCTACTAATAAATTGGTTTAATTCATATCTCTTTGTATCATGTTTTTGAACACGTTTGAAACTCGACCAGACTCATCTTGTACAATCATTCTTATAACGGCGACTTTGTCGTCATAGGTATTTGCTGTATCAAGCATTTCAGCAGAAATAGCTTGCTTTTTGGGTTTTAGCTTGGCCTTTATGTCTTCCAAGCTCTCACCTTCTTTCACTTCGATTGTATCCAGATCTATGTCATCATCCATTCCAGATACCACCTCGCCAGCAACTCCTGCTCCAACTGGAACAAGCATCCTGCTTAACAGTGGTCTTATTACTCCAAGCGCTACAATAGCTAATATGGAAATTGTTATGAGTTGTTTTATTAGGTTTTTAATTAGAGGAATTTCATGCCATGTAACTTCCACCCCTTCAAGAGTTGATATAAAGGGAGCACTGCTAACTGTAAGCTTATCACCTCTTTCTTCATCAATACCCACTGCGCTAGTGATTAACTGTTTAATCTCTTCAATTTTCTCATCAGATAAAGGCTGAGAAATCTCTAATCCAGTTTCAGGATCAATAGCTTTAGGACTTCTTAAAAGCACAGCAGCATTAATTTTAATTATTTTTGTTGATGGTGCCATCGTGGTAGCTATTCGTTTGCTCACCTCATAATTTTTGATATCGCTAGACGACCTATTTCTTATTTGCCCTTGTGCGTCCCCAGCTACAGGTGTTTGGCTTAATTCTGCCTCAGTGGGAGCGGTATTTGACACTGCACCGGGAATGCCTTTTGCTGGTAAATCTGTAGTTAAATCCAAAGTACTTTGCTCACTTCTAAGCGCCGTACCATCAGGATCAACTATCTCTTCAGTAATCTCACTCTTTGTAAAATCAATATCAATATTGACTTGAGTGCTCACATTTCCCGGCCCAACGATTGGGGTTACTAAGGATGTGATACGGCTTCTATAAATATTTTCAAGTTTCACTCTGTGTTCTAGTTGTGCATCGTTTAGCATGCTGTCTGGGTCATCTAAAGATTTTGATAGAAGTTTACCATTTTGATCAATAACGGTCACATCTTCCTTTGTCATGTTGGGAATTGATGATGATACCAAGTGAATAATAGCATTTACTTGCCCACTCGCCATTGATCTTCCGTTTGGCAGCTGAACGAATACCGATGCGGTAGGGGGTAGTTGGTTTCTCACAAAAACTGATTTTTCTGGAAGAGCTAAATGAACTCGAGCTGAAATGACTCCTTCGATCTCTCTAATTGATTTTGCAAGCTCAATTTCTTGAGTTTGTTTAAGCCTCATAAGCTCTACGGACCTACTAGAGCCCATTGGCAAGTCTGTTAATGTTGAATAACCATCAGGAGCGCTACTAGGCAATCCCTGAGCTGCCAAACTGATTCTAGACCGGTGGTAATCTTCAACAGGTACCAGTATTTCTCCCGTAGTAGGGTCAAGACTGACATCGACACCAAGGTTCTTCAATGCGTCTTGTACTTTTGATTTCTCAGAATCAGGTAGAGACGCGTAGAGCGTTGTTCTTTCAGGTTGTTGTAAAAGTGAGTAAACAAATAATCCCAGTGCTAAAACTATGACAGCAATTACAGCAGGTAATGACCTTTGAACACTAGGTTGGTTGGCTATTTGTTGAACATTGGATAGAAATTGACCGGCTTGTGGAATTAAACCCGTTCCTTGCGGTGTTTGCTGAGTACCTGTGAATTCTGTTGTATCTGCCATAATTTATACCTTTAAATTTGATTAGACGGGCATGCTCATAATATCTTTGTAGGCTGAAAGCACCTTATTTCTTGTATTAAGTGTTAATTGAAAACCTAATGACGATATTTGTTGATTTATCATTACCTTTGTTAAGTCATTTTCTATGCCAAGCTCAAAGTTCCGTGTTGTGTCAGCAGCAATTTTTTGTGCGTCTGCCACTGAGTCAAGAGCTCTCTCCATTTTTGCTCCAAAATTCCCAGTGCTTTTATCATGGCCTAACGTATTGTTTGTGCTTTCAATGATCTGCTTGTGATTAGATAATACTTTATTTGTTATGGATCCTATCTGGGACATTTGAAACCTCAAATTGCTAGCTGTTGTGTGTTTTCATCGATTAAAGAATTTGTTGAAATGTTCAATGGATTGTTGTCGATAACAATATCATTTGAACTAATTTCTTTTTCTGTGCAAAGAACCAAGGCTCTTTGTACGATATTTTCCAGTTCTCTAACATTCCCTGGCCAATTATGGTCTAATAGCGTTTCCAGTGCAGATGTGTTTAGCCAAGGAAGTTCATCAACTGATTTACAATGTCTAAATAGTAGAGCTGTTGTTAAGGGAATGATATCGCTTTTCCTATCAACTAGGTGTGAAGTAGCTAGAGGAAAAACATTTAGTCTATAGTAGAGATCTTCTCTAAAGGTCCCTTTTTTAATTTCTTCTAGCATATTTCTGTTAGTAGTAGCTATTACTCTTACATCCACAGGTAAATCTTTTTGTGAACCAATGGGCGTTACTATTTTCTCCTGTAAAACTCTAAGTATTTTTGCTTGTAGACTAAGGGGCATTTCACTTATTTCATCTAATAGCAATGTTCCACCGTCTGCCGCTCTGAAAATCCCTTTATTCGGGTTAGAGGCACCTGTAAACGCACCTTTCTCATGGCCAAATAGTATTGCCTCCAGCATATTTTCAGGAATTGCGGCACAATTAATCCCCACGAATGGGCTATCGGATCTTGAGGAATTATTATGAATAAACTTCGACAGAACTTCTTTGCCGGTACCAGTGGGCCCATTTATAAAAACTGTAACATCAGTTTTTGCCACTTTCTCAGCAAGCTTCACCAATTTTTTAGTACTGTTATCTCCTGCAATAAATTGATTATTCCTTGCTACTAAGGTTGCAATGATTTGAAAACCGTACTCATTAGTAGTGTCTTCGGCTTCCTTACAATCAGGAAGATTTACATGCAGAAGTTTTCCACCTAAATCTTCCTTCAGTGAAAAAGCGTCATCTGTTTGACTAATAACTACGATCGAGCTAGCTTTGTAGCCTTTAGCGACTTCTATTAAACCGGCTGATCCCTTAATAGAGTTAGAAAAATCTTCTGAACAAATAAAACAAATTTCAGATGCCCTGTGTGATGGGTGCTTGTCTAGTGATCGAGCTTTGTCTTTTGAAAATTCAACAATCGCTCGCCGGTCTTCCAAAACTTCCTTTAACTTTATTGCAGAGCGTAATCCCTGAGCTTCAATTATAACATTTAGCATACCTTGGTCTCCTTTGACACTTCAATAAAGGCAAAAAATAGGCCAAATACTTGTTTTACATTCATTTTATGATTAAGTTACTGAATTTATTATATTTTTTGACATTTTATTTTTGATATAGGTCAGTTTTCTTAGAAATAGAAGGTTCAAAAATTTGACTTTTCCACTATATTTTTTCTCTTGTCATGTTAATGTTAGTTAAAATATTGACAAGACAGGTAAATATAAATGCAGGCGATCGAAGAAATCATTTTAGGAAACTCTTTAGTTATCAAGGAAATGAAAAAACTCATTGAGATGGTTTCTTCCTCGAATACGACTGTTTTAATTCAAGGAGAAACAGGTACAGGTAAAGAATTAGTTGCAGAGGCTTTACATGTAGCCTCTGGACGAAAAGGAAATAATATTTCCGTTAATTGTGCAGCAATTCCATCAGAGCTTTTAGAGTCGGAGCTTTTTGGTCATGAAAAAGGGGCCTTTACGGGGGCCGATCGCGCAAGACCGGGGAGATTTGAGCAAGCTAATGATGGCACTATTTTTTTAGATGAAATAGGGGATATGCCGCTACCATTACAGTCTAAACTATTGAGAGTGCTAGAAAGTCGAAAAATCCAAAGAGTAGGTTCAAGCAAAGAAGTAGATGTAAATTTCCGCTTGGTGTGTGCTACTCACCAAGACCTAGATAAGAAAGTTGAAAAGGGAGAATTCAGAGCAGATCTTTTTTATAGAATTAACGTTTTTCCAATTGAGGTTCCAACTCTATCTGCTAGGACAGTGGATGTTCCTTTATTAATCCAAGGGATTATAGAAAAAATAAAATTTTCAGGTCAAGACATTAAGGTAAACTTTAGTGATGATGCTCTTAAGGTATTGTCTAACTACAACTGGCCTGGAAATGTCAGAGAGCTGCGAAATGTAGTTGAAAGGGCATCTGTTCTTTTCAATGATAGATCTGTATCGGGTGATAATGTAAAAGAAAACCTTCTCCGCCTAAAAGTTCCTGAACCTGATGAAGAGCAGGATGAATTGTGGGCAGCATCAACTGAGTTAGCAGATATTTCAAGCCCAGATAGAGATGAAGAAACAGAGAGTTTACCTATACCCAAACCAGAGCAATACAAAGATTGGTTTTTATATTTTGATAAAATGGATTTAAGAAGGCATTTGCGTGATATTGAGATAGTGATGATCGAAGCGGCTTTAGAAAAGACTGACGGAATGGTTAGTCAGGCTTCCGATGCATTAAAGCTTAGAAGAACTACTTTGATAGAGAAAATGAAAAAATATGGTATATCAAAATAGAGTAAATTTATCTTCGGCTTTGTTTGTAAGCATTTTGCATCTTTGTTTGTTTTGATATCCTTAAAGTATAATCTTTGAATTTCATCTCAGTGTCTACTTGATATTTGTTTACCTTGGTGAGTAAAGTTTCAAGAGTGTCTAACTCAGACTTTCCAATATTCTTTCTGTAGCCAGAGTTTTCTGTGATCAATTGAACTATTTTTTCTAGTTTTGCTGAGAGAGAGGCTAGTTCAATAAAATTAGTTTCTTGTAAAGCTTCTTCAATTTTTCTACTTAATTTATTTAAATCATTTAAATCTTGGTGAAGCATGTCAATGTTTCTATTTTATTAAAGCCCAACTATCCCTTATTTCAGATAATGCTGTCAAAGCATTCTGACTCTTTCCAACTTTACAGCTTTTAAACTCCTCTATCAATGCAACGCGAGTATATTCATAAATTTGAAACAGGCTCTTGGCTACACTTAGGTCCTTTTCAAAGTCAATGCTCGTTTGAAGACTGTAAATTATCGTAAGTGCTCTTGAAAAGCTGGAAGATTTCCTTCTAAAGTTAGCGGTGGATGGTACAATGTTATCATGAAAGGATTTTACAGAATTTATTAATTCGTCGAAACATTTTAAAAGAACGGAGTTAGGGTCATCTGGCTTGATAACACTAATCTGGTCAGTATTTCTGTATTCTAAGGCAACGTTTATCTTTTTCATTCTTATATTTTCTTGTTATTTCTAGCGATATGTGATATTCCTACAACATGGTTGATTCTATTTTGACAAATCAGGCTCCTATCGTACAAAAACCTGCCGAAAACAGGTCCATTACTAGTACTGCCGTATCTAATGCAAGTAGCGTACCAGAAGTAGATCTTGCAGAAGATACGATTGACGTAACGCCTAGAACGATGGACTTGGACCCTAACCAGCAGTTTTCCTCACTAACGCAGACAGGAGCTGGCTCATTAGTCGAAGGAGTTATAGACTCTGGTAGAGACTTGAGGCCACCACTTGAAAATTTCAGACCCATGGAACTAACAAGTGAAAGAGCACTGGAAAATAGAACTGCAGATATAGAGATAAGAAGTAATAATGAAATTGATGAAACTGACTCTATAGCTAGTATAAACAACCAGAATATTAGGGCATTTGAAACAGTAGACACAACGCTACAACAATCTGTTGATTTAACAGCCTAATTAGTCTTTTTCTATGTTAGAAATAGCGCTTTGTACCTCAAGATATTGAGAAAATAGGTCAGCCTCCGTGATTACTCCCAGTAGTGTGTCATCCTTCTTTAATATCGGGATACTCTCTCCCACAAAGTTACTTGCTTTTTTAATTGCATCCGAAATTGTATCAGTTTCTCTAATAATAAGCGGACGAGATGGTTCGACTTGATCATCAACTTTCAATAGATCATTCACTTTTACTTTTCCTATTAATTGATTGAAGTCATTAACTACGTATGCTTCTGTGAAATCAGTATCTCTAAATTGAGCTAAAAGACTATCTTTTGTAATTGATTTATTGACCTTTAAAAATTCATTTTTTCCAATGAGTGTGGTAACAACTACCTCTGAAAGCAGTATTTCAGATCTCCCGCTATTTATTTTGAAATTTCGATTAATGAGCTGTTTATCAAAAAATGAGTGCCCAAATGTTAATGAGCTAATAAGACAGGAAGCAGCAACACATATTATGGCCACGAAGGCTAAATCATACGAGTGTGTCAGCTCAAAAATAATAACAATTGAAGCAATTGGTGCACCAATTACAGAAGCTGATAACGCAGCCATTCCTGCCAATACAAGTGAGTCGCCTAAATTTTCAAAACCAATAAAATTTCCAAAAATGGTAAATATGCCTCCGACTGATGCACCTAAAACGAGTGCTGGAGAAAATACCCCCCCAAAAAAACCTAAACTAAGGCAAACCACAGTAACAAAGAGCTTTAGAATAAGTATTATGAATAAAAAACCAAGTGAAAATGAGTTATCTAAAATCCCAACAATTGTATTCCCACCTAATCCGAGAATTTCTGGGAAAAATCCTCCTAACAAACCACATATCATTACGGCAATCAAAATTCTTGAAAGCTCAGTTCTTCCTACGATCTGGACATTTTTCTGTAAAGCAAGTAGGGATTTCATGAAAATAACAGAGCCTAAAGCACAAATTGGACCTAAAAGAAGAGATAAAGATACGGCAGGTAATAGCTCAATTCTAGCATCAGTATTCTGAAAAAGTATACCGCTCGGAAAAAAATATGTTGTTAAAGTTGAACCTACTACGCTACTTACTGCTATAGGAGCTATAGCTTTAAAGGAAAAATGTCTTAATATTGCTTCATGAGCAAAAATAATTCCGCCAATAGGTGAACTGAAGCCGGCGGAAATTGCTGCCGCTACTCCACAACCGATAAAAGTGTCTTTGGAAAGTAAACCGGGTGTAAATTTGTTTATTAAGTTCCCGATGGTTCCACCTAAATGAACTAAGGGTCCATACTGACCTACTGATGCCCCGCCACTAGCAGAAACAAAAGCGGCGAACGTAGAAAGAAAACCAGTTTTAGGATCCAGGCTTTCGGTGTTGCTGTGTGCTGTCAATATAACATCTGCTGGTCCATGGTATCTAGAAATATGCAATGTTTTTTTTACTGACAATATTATTATCGCGCTTATCAACAAAAAAGCTAAAGGCGCGTAACTAAAACAATTACTAAAAATTACAAAAGAGCAAAGACCATACGCCTCTCTAAAAGATGATATTTCTTTGACGCCGTAGACAAACCCTAAAGAAAGCAGTGATACCACTATTCCAACAAGTGTACCTAAAATGGTCACTTGGACGACAATATTCAATACTCTTAACAGCAATTCACTACTCTTTTATTGAATAATTTCTCAATTTTATATGATGTTTAGAAACTGTCAAATATTGAGCTCGGTTCAGCAACTAATTCGCCAAGCCATCCTGCTTCAGGTTCCTCAATAATAGTCCAACTAGCAGGAGCATAGTTATAAACGTTTGACCGGATACTAAATATAAATGCTTTAAACCCTTTGCATACTTCCTGCTCTTCCAAAAGTGGGATCTTAGTACCGTTGAATTCTGAAGTGAATAGTCCAGAAATACGTCGAGGTTTATTATCTGGATGAAATTTATACCGCCGGTAAATATAGGCGTTCAATATTATAACCGCATTTTCTGCTGCTTCGATTTCTGATAATATTCTAAGCTTCTGTTCTGCTATCGACTCAATATACTGATGATGTACTACTTCGTAATGTTCTGACAGTCCACGGGCATACTTTTTTCCGATAGCGCTTAGTGTACTTGAACCAGTTAAAAAATCCATAGCGCTTTGAGCAGTAACCACGTTGACAATCCAATTTGGGCAAAAGTTGCTCAGAGATGCCTCCTTCTATATACATGTATCGACATTAAGCACTATTCGAATAATAGTATAAAGATATTGGAAGTGAAATGATAAAGTATTTAAATTCTGAGATTAGTATTTTTTTGTAGTTTTGGGATCAATTTCTGTCCAGCCTTCTAATAACTTTTCAAATATTGATTTTACCTCGTCAAGCTTTTTAATATTCTTATCTTCCAAATATTCATTTATCTTTCGCTTGCTGTAATCATAGAGTTCTAAGAGATTATTAGCCAGTTCTCCACCATCTTTCGTATTCAGAGATCCAGCTAGCACAGTAATAGCATTTATGCTTTTCCCTAAGCTAACAAAATCTGTCTTGGGATGAACTTCTATCATGTTATCAATGTTGTCAACAACTGTGTCGAAAAGGATCTTTACCCTTCCATGTGGGGTTTCTATACCTTCAACATATTCATTATTACTTTTCTTATATGCATCAAATGCTTTGTTCGGGCTCATTCAAATCTCCTAAAGTGTTTTCAACCTATCCCTCTAACGACAGGAAAAGAAATTTGTTTATAAATAGTTGGGCATAATTATTGCTATAACACTTTTGTGCGGTAAAATACCTTGTGTTATTCATGGAAATTAAGACACCTATATGTTAGATGAAAAAAATATATTGATCACTGGTGGAACGGGTTCGTTTGGTAATGCATTTATCAAATATGTTTGTGATAATTACAAACCAAAAAAGATAATTGTTTTTTCAAGAGATGAAATGAAACAGTGGGAAATGGCTAAATTATACCCTAATAGCAGTGCCCTGCGCTTTTTTATTGGTGATGTTAGAGACAAAGAAAGATTATATAGAGCTCTTACTGGTGTCGATTTTGTAGTGCACGCGGCAGCAACAAAGATAGTACCTACTGCGGAGTACAATCCCTTTGAATGTGTGAAAACAAATGTTCTTGGAGCGATGAATGTTATTGATGCGTCAATTGATCAAAAGGTCAAAAAAGTAATAGCGCTTTCTACTGACAAAGCATCTAGTCCAATAAATTTATATGGTGCTACAAAACTTGCCTCTGACAAGTTATTTACCGCATCTAACGCTTATTCGGGAGAGCATGGAACCAAGTTTTCTGTCGTAAGATATGGGAATGTAGCTGGATCGCGCGGATCGGTTATTCCCTTCTTCAATGAAATAAAAAATAGTGGAAGCTTACCTGTTACGGACTTACGAATGACAAGGTTTCTTATAACGTTGGAAGAAGCGGTTAAGACAGTTATCTTTGCGTTTAAAGAAATGATAGGTTCCGAAATTTTTGTAAAAAAGACCCCGTCCGTTAGAATTTTAGATCTTGCAAAAATTATAGCACCAGATTGCAAAATAAATGAGATTGGTCTACGCCCTGGTGAAAAATTGCATGAACAGCTTATTAGTGCTGACGAAGCATCATACACCTACGAGTTTAATGACTATTTTAAGATTTTGTCTCCTTTAAATAAATGGGATACATGTTCCAAGAGAACAAGGGGTGGTAAAAAAGTCAGTCACAATTTCACATACACTAGTGATGATAACAATACATGGTTAGAAAAAAGTGAATTGAGCAAATGGTTAGAAAAAATTGGAAGTTAAACGTAAACCAATAGAGTTTTATTCTACACAATCGGTAAATAGGAATGATAAGAAAAGCGTTATAGATGCTCTTAGCTCTGATTTTTTATCCCGTGGACCAAAAATTCAAGCTTTTGAAAGGAAATTAGGTAAATGGTGTGATAATGAATGGGTAGTAGTTGTAAATAGTGGAACATCAGCATTACAACTTGCATACCAAGTTTCTGGAATAAAGGAGGGTAGTCTGGTTTGGACAACGCCACTCACTTTCGCAGCTACCGCAAATGCGGCTGTATCTCTTGGGGCTGAAATTGATTTTGTTGACATTGATCCAGAAACATTAAATTTGTGTCCACTCCTACTAGAAGAAAAACTTAAAGAGGCAAAGAAAAAATCAAAGCTTCCCGATTGCCTAACTGTGGTCCATTTTGCAGGTAACCCCTGTGAAATGGAAAAGTTTTTTTCGCTTTCAAGACACTATAAGTTTAAAATAATTGAAGATGCATCACATGCTTTGGGCGCATATTATAAAGAAAGCCCAATTGGATCGAATGAGTATAGCGACATTTCGATATTTAGTTTTCACCCTGTCAAAATGATTACTACCGGTGAAGGTGGAGCACTTCTACTTTCATCTAAAAATGAGTTTGAACTCGCTGATAGTTTAAGGTCACATGGTATGGTTACTCCATCAAGAACAGGATCAACAAAAAAGCCAATGTGGTATTACGAGCAACAATACCTTGGAAACAATTATCGGATGTCAGAAATACAGGCGGCATTAGGATTGAGTCAGATGAAAAGGCTTGAGGAATTTGTTAAGAAAAGAAATGAACTCGCTGATATTTATTCTGTGTCTTTAGAAAAAATGCCAATCAAAACACAAACGATCTTAAAGAATAATAAATCTAGTTATCATTTATATACTATAGAAATTTTGGACAAAAGATTTTCTAGAGATGACCTGTATCTATACTTAAAAAAAAATGGGATAGGATGTCAGGTTCACTATATACCAGTTCATATGCATCCCTTCTACAAAAGGAAAGGTTTTAAAAAGGGTCTTTTTAAGAATAGTGAAGCGTATTTTGAAAAATGTTTGTCTGTACCTTTACATCAAGGTCTCAAAAAGAAAGATGTTCTAGAAGTTTGTAGCAGGCTTGAACAATTCTTTACAAAAAAAAGAGATTTGTAATATTTATAAATTTAACTTCGGCAAGTTAGGGCAATTTCATTTTAGCGTTTTATGTATAACAATATATTAAATTAGGTTAAGTTAATTGGCGTTTGGTTAGTCAAATTTCAGTTGTGATTTGCTCTTCAGATTAGTAGTAGCTTTTAAATAGAAATCTTAAAGCCAACATTGAATTATGAATAAACATGTTAGAAAAAAGTATATAGACCATTATCAAAAAGAGTTATTAAAACAAACTCCAGAATATAAGCCTGGTCCTTTTTGGCAAAAGGCATTGTTTGATATAGCTGAAGAATATGTGTTATCAGGAGTAAAAAATTTTAGAAGCATAAAAAAAAATCTAGAATTTTTTGTTCCAACATATGGTATTCCTGGAAATGGTTTCAACGATGAAAATGTAAAGATATTGCTGGAGGCATCAAGAAGTTTTTCAAAAAGACAGATTATGATAATTGAAGATGCAATATCTGGCTACCAATTGGCATTTAATGACTATAGATTGTTTAAGGCTTTGCACGGTAGGTCAGATAATCTGCAAATCATTGATTTTTCTGAGAGTAACATTGGAAAACCTAAAGAAAGGTTTGAGTTTGATGGAAAAGCATTCAGTAGGTCTTCTCTGAACTACCTACTGGGGCTAAGCTTTTTAAAAAAATTAGATCCAAAATTTATACCAAAAACTATTTTAGAGATCGGAGGAGGATTTGGTACCCTCGGAGAGATACTTTCTCACTCCAACGTTCGAGATTTTAAATACATATCTTTAGATCTGCCTCCCATGTTCCTAATAGCGAAAGAATATATAGAAAAATCATTTTATAAGCGCAATGATTTTTTCAATGATTTTAACAACCAAACGGGCTCTTTGCTTATATCAAACTTACCCAAATATAACTTTTTACCCAATTGGCGTATTGCCGACTTAATTGGTAAAATTGATCTTTTTGTGAATTTCATTTCATTTCAGGAGATGGAACCTTACATCGTCAAAAACTATATTAAAAAAATACAAGGGCTGTCTCCTGAATATGTCCTCTTAAGAAACATTAGAGAGGGAAAGCAATTATCACGAGACGGGAAAATAGGGGTTCAGACGCAAATCAAAAGTGACGACTACCTTTCATATTTCAGCAAATACTCTCTTGTGGAAAAGAGCGTTACGGTTTTTGGTTACAAAACGTTCGATAACTTTCATTCAGAGGTAATGGTATTAAAGAGAAAATATGAATAACTTTGTACAATTGACAGGCTGTTAAATATAAATTGTAGAAAAGAGATCAAATTTTTTTATTTTTTTACAGTCACCCCTTTGCTGATAATTTCATAAAAACTTTATTGAGGTGTTCTTGTTTTAACAAGCTCTTATCCTCTTATAAAGCTACCTTCTCAATCAAATATTGAATCAAGCATTCAAGGCAATTTTTATAAAAATTTAAAATTATAAGCGGAGCAGTAGTAAAACCATTCAAATTTTAACACTTTTACATTATGCAAACTCAAAAGTATATTTGGTGAGATTTATAAGCACATTGGCATGTATTTTGCTCGTGTTTTTAAACAATTTCAATTTGAGACGTTAATGTATATACTAGGTTAAGGATACGTCAATATGGCAGTTGATTATTTAAGCGCAATAAATAAGCAAGGCTCAGGGCTGAACATTACTCAAATTGTAGATAGTATAGTTCAGGCTGAAACAGCACCAATTGCAAGCAGAATTCAAAAAAATATAGACGAAAAAAACGCCGTCATTTCAGGCTATGCGCTCATTGCAGCTGAGCTAGACAAAATGAAAGATTTTGCGAACTCAACAAAAGGAGCCACGGCATTTTCTGTAAATTCTGATAGCACCTCGGTAGGTGTAAAAGTTTCAGATCAATCTCAAGCAAAGGCATTTGATGCATCAATTTCAGTGAGTTCGCTTGCTTCTTCACAAACTCTTGAATTCTCTGGCTTTGCCAGTAAAACTGCGGCTATTAACAAGGGGACAATAAATATTGATTTTGGATCATGGAGTGGCTCCAATTTTTCTGTAAATAGTGAAAAAGCAGCCCAGTCTGTTCAGATAACCGACGCAAACAATACTATATCAGATTTAGCCGATGCTTTAAGTGCGTTGAGTGGAGTGAATGCAACTGTTACTGATAAAGGTGATGGTACATTCTCACTAATTATTAATTCTGATACTGGTGCAAAAAATGCTCTTCGTTTAAATGTGACTGAAGATGGAAGTGATGCAGGTTTAGCTGCTTTTGATACCTCAACAAATAATTCAAACAAGCAAGTTGTGGCAGCTCAAGATGCCAGACTAACTATAAACGGTGTACAGATAACGAGAGCAACAAATACCATAACTGACTTATTTGATGGATATGAATTTAAACTTAACAACACCACTAGCGCTGCTGCAACAATAATTTCAAGTATTGACGCGGATCTTGCATTTACCACAGTCAAGGGATTTGTTGATGTATTTAATAGTGTAAATGCCACTATAGATAATCTTACAAACAGAGGAGCAAATGGAACAGAAAAAGGTGCTTTAGCTCGAGATGTGATTGTAGCAGGCATAAAGCGAAATATAAGATCAATAGTGACTGATGCTTTACCAGGGTTTGAGAATAACCCAAGATATATTTCGGAGCTTGGTATTAAAACAGAGCGAGATGGGTCTCTCAGTCTTACAGAAGACAACTTTAAGAAAAATTTTGAGAGAGAGCCAATTTTATTCGATGTTATGGTGAACTCAATAGCACGTTCAAGTAATCCATTGGTGTCTGTAAGTCACACAAGTGATATACTACAACCAAAAGGTGGCGTTTATTCTTTCTCAGAAAGTAGCACAGATGGTCAAGGAGGTTTGTTATCTTCCGTAGGTTTGAGTGGCAGCGTTTCCAATGGTGCTAGACAGTATGTTGCTTCCACTGGAGATAGTGCTGGTTTAAGATTGAGTTCCTCTGGGTCTGCACAAACCGCTACAATCTACTATGGTGAAAGCTTTCTCAGTAAAATTTCAAGCTATATAAAAGATATTACTAGCCCAGTCGGTGTACTTGCAGCAAGCACTACCCGAGCCAATTTGACAATTTCAGATTTTACGGATGAACAAAATAATCTTGATGAAAAAATTGCAGCAATGACCGAAAGATATATGGGGCAATTTTCTGCCATGGAGTCGGCTGTTACAGGTTTTAAAAAGACAGGAGAATTTTTGACAGGTTTCATCGACTCTCTAAAACCTAAAGACTAGATAGAGGAATGTGACTATAATGAATAAGGCAATGATTGAAGAAGATTTTAAATTGGAAAAAAATGTTCCAAATACAGCCGCAGATATTGATCAAGGTAACTATAAGGTATTTCTAAGCAATCTGGATATTGATCGTACTCTTAGAATGTATAAATCTTTGCTAAAATTATCTTCAGAAGCGGTGGAAGCCGTTGCAAATGGTCGACATGCCGATTTTAGTTCAATTACAGATAAGATGAGGCCCTTAATGTGTTATATTGCTGATAACAATATAAAGTTAAGTAGTTTCTTTGATATTGACAATCCAACGACCTCGGAAATTGTTGAAAGAGAACCTAATATAAAAGAGACAGTTCAGGGTCTTTTGAAAAATATAAAAACCATCCAAAGCGTGAATGAAGCGGCGGGCTCAATGCCATTTAATTTAGCATTTCTTGCTTCAAAAGAGCTCGCAAATGCCTTTATTGATTTTAAACTAGATTTAGCCTGGGATTATGAACATGATCCAGTAATTCTTATAAACTTGGATGATTTAAGACTTATAGACTATCTCGTTGCAAGAGGCCAAAAGAGATTTATTTTGGCAGGTGGAGCAATTGAGACTAAAAACTGTGAAAGCGTAATAAGGAGTAATGCCGAGTTAGTTAAGTTACCTGATCATCAATCACTTAAAAAACAAAGTGGAATTCCGGTTTTTTCCGGTCGTCCAATGCATCGTTTCACAATTTTTGATATGGGGATAAAAAAAATCTCTCAGCAAGAGATCGAAGAAATCATACTAGGCGTGCATAATGGAAGAAATGATCAATGGGGCAAGTTTAACACCATTAATCGTGGAGATACGACGAGAATAATAAATAATTTGGCTAATATGGCCATACACGAGCAGACGTCATCTTTTCATAATACGCTTAAAGGACATGCGGCAATAATTGTATGCCCTGGACCGTCTTTGGAGAAAAACATTAACCTGCTGAAAAAAGTTAAGGGAAGGGCGCTCATTATATGTGTTCTCCATGCATTAAAAGACCTTCAAAGAATCGGAATTGACCCAGATATAGTTATTCATGTGGACCCCAGTGATCTTAAATCCATTAAAACAAAAAAAAATGGTGAAGTTAAAAGCTTTTGGGAGCAATGGATAACCAGCAACGATATGAGTAAGATCGGTCATTTTGTTGTTTCAAATTATTCAACTCCGGAACTCTTTCAAGTACCTGCAGATAATGTAATGTGGATGTCCTCGGGATTACCTGTAGGGGATTTATTACCTATCGACGTGTTCGATTACGAACGTGTTGGTGGCTCTGTTTCACACGCTGCGTTTGACTTGGCTGTAGAATTGGGGTGTTCATCAATAGTACTTGTCGGGCAAGATTTAGCGTTTGCTGAAGACGGCACGCACTACTCAAAACACGCAGATTATGGCGAGACTATGGTTGAAAAAAATAAGACAAAGCAAAGAATGAAAGTCTATGGTGACAATGTAGAGGCCGATAGCTGGCATGGTGGTAAGATTATTTCAAATAATACTTTTATAGCTTTTCGGCAGGCCTATGAGCAATTTGCAATAGAACTCAAAGAAAAAGATCTCAAATTTTTTAATTGTACTGAGGGTGGTTTGTATATAGATGGTTTTAAGCACTGCACATTGGAAACGTTTATTGACACTGAGTTGAGCGATACGTTAGAGAATGCAGCTTCCGACGTGTTGGTAGAGCATAAGTTGACTCTAAAGCAGAATAAGTCACACAAAATTAAAGAAACCAAAAAATTTATTGGCAAAAATAGAGTTTTGGCAAATGAAATTAGAGATCTTATCAAGATTTTGATTCCTATTGCTGAAAAAAGATCCCATTCTGATGACGACTTACGAAAATTCGATAAGCTGCAAGGAAGAATGATTAAGAAAATGAGTAAAAACAAATTTTACTCTTTAGGGTTACAAAGAGATATCCATATTCTACAAGCTGGGCTGAGAGCTGACCCAACCGTGAAAGGTCAATTGGGGTTTCACTTGGATTTTTTAAGGGTAGCGCAGGATCTTAATAAACGTTTTGCCAGGCAGCTATCTGATCAGTTTAATCAGATAAATTAAAAAATAGAAATTCAATTAAACAATTTTTATACTTAGCCGTTTATATGAACGGAGAAAAGTTTATGGAGATGAATGATACACTGTGTGTATCGTATCTATTCTAAAGGAAACAACTTATTATAAGTTTAAGTTTATAAGGAATAGTTTTTATCTTCAGGTCAAAATAATGAGTTTAAAATCTGCTGATTTTAAACGCTGGTAAGGTATGTTTAAAAAAAAGTAATTTTTTTTTAAACATATTCCTTATCATGTCGTCTCTCTATGTAGGGTTTATATAGGGAGTATGATAATGATTAGCATAAACACTAATTATGGCGGATTGTATGCCGCCAAAGCTGCACAAGACTCGCAGCGTCTAGTTGATCAAGCCATGAATAGGCTATCAACAGGCAAAAAAATTAATTCGGCAAAAGATGACTCAGCGGGCCAAGCCATTGCAATGCGCTTACAAGGTGAGATCAGTGGTTTGGCAGTAGCGTCTCGTAACGC
>CACJWR010000009.1 GCA_902596985.1 uncultured Alphaproteobacteria bacterium | reverse complement strand
ATACATTTTATTGGGATTGGTGGTATAGGAATGTCTGGAATCGCTGAGGTTCTAGTAAATCTTGGTTACTCTGTACAAGGTTCCGATATAAAGAAAACCAACATAACAGTTAGGCTTGCTTCTTTAGGAGTAAAGACATTCTATGAGCATGACAAAGAGAACGTCAGCAATTGTTCTGTCGTTGTTATTTCTTCTGCTATAGGAAAGGACAATATTGAGTTGGCTTTTGCGAAACAACTTGGGATCCCTATAGTTTCTAGAGCAGAAATGCTAGCAGAATTAATGAGAATGAAGTTAAATATTGTGGTAGCGGGTTCTCATGGAAAGACAACAACGACCTCACTTGTTGCCTCAATTGCAGAAGTGGGAAATTTAGATCCTACAGTAATCAATGGCGGAGTCATAAAAGCATATGGTTCTAATGCAAGGTTAGGAGAAGGAGAATGGATGGTTGTAGAGGCAGATGAAAGTGACGGGTCATTTAACAAACTACCTGCAACCGTTGCGATAGTAACGAACATTGATAAAGAACATTTAGATTACTATAGCAGTTTTTTAAACTTAAAAAGAGCTTTTGAAAGATTTATTTCAAGTGTCCCTTTCTATGGAGTAGCCATTTGTTGTATAGATGATAAAAATGTGGCTAATGTAATCTCAAATGTCAAGGATCGAAAAATTATTACTTATGGGTTTTCAGAAAAGGCAGATTTTACAATAAGAAATTTAAGAGTTGGCGAACAAGGCACAAGATTTGACTTAGATGACAAAGTTGCGAATATTTATTTGAGAGACTTTTATTTACCAATGATAGGTCAACATAATGCGCTGAATGCTTGTGCTGCCATTCTGGCAGCTTCAAATTTGTCAGTCCCTATAAAATTCATTAAAAGTGCATTAGCAAAATTTGAAGGAGTATCGAGGCGCTTCACAAGGATTGGCTTCTTTAATGGAGCTACGATAATAGATGACTATGCACATCATCCTGTAGAAATCGAAGCTGTCATTTCTGCTGCCAAAGCGATTACAAATGGAAGGATAATAGTAGTCCACCAGCCGCATAGATTTTCAAGGTTGAGGTCATTATTCAAAGACTTTAAGAAATGCTTTAAAGATGCCGATATTCTTGGTATAGCTCCTGTTTTTGCAGCTGGTGAAGACCAGCTCGATGGATTTGATAGTAAAACTCTCATAAAATCCTTTAAGAAAAAAGAAACGCAAAAAGTTGAGTATATTGAAGACGAAGTTTCGTTTAGTAAATTTTTAAAAACTAATTGTAACAGGGGCGACATTTTCTTAACTCTAGGGGCTGGCAGTATAACTAATTGGGTTAATAACCTATCTTTTATAAGTGATGAAAATGGACATGAATAAAAAGAGTAAATTGAGTTTTGTCGATGAAAATCAATTTTCAGGATCAATAAATTATTCTTTTCCTTTATCAAAAATTAGTTGGTTGAAGGTTGGAGGACCAGTAGATATTTTATTTAGGCCAAAAAATTTGGGTGATTTATCTAGGTTCCTTTCTCTGATACCAGTTGATGTGAATGTAATGCCGATAGGAGCTTGTTCAAATCTTTTGGTAAGAGATGGAGGCCTTTCGGGAGTTGCAGTAAAATTAGGTGGGAGCTTTTCAGAAATAGAAATAAAAAATAATGAAGTAAAGCTTGGAGCCGGGAATTTCAGCTCTAAGGTCGCTGTTAATTTATCTGAACTAGGTTACGATTTATCCTTTTTAAGAACGATACCAGGAACTATCGGCGGGGCAATAGCAATGAACGCTGGCTGCTATGGCAACTACATAGGTGATTATGTACAAAGTATAGAAGGCATTGATAAGTCAGGTAAAATTATTCGATTGAGTAAGGAAAAACTTCAATTTAAATACCGCCTTAGTAGGTTGCCAAATGGCTTTATTGTGACCTCCGCTATTTTGAAGCCAAAAACAGAAAAAAAAGGGGCGATAGCAGCAAAAATGAAAGAGATGGTGTCAAAAAGGGAAGAGACACAGCCCATAAAGAAAGCGACCTGTGGCTCAACTTTCAAGAATCCCGATGGAAAATCATCACTTATGCTAGAGGACTCAATAGCTCTTAAAGCTTGGAGTTTGATTGATAGAGCAGGATTAAGGGGCAAAAAAATGGGTAAAGCCATGGTGTCAAAAAAGCACCCAAATTTTTTAATAAATCTGGGGGGCGCAACATCTGAGGAAATGGAGTCGCTTGGAGAGTATGTAAGGAAATCAGTCTATGAGAAATTTAAAATTTCGCTTGATTGGGAGGTAATAAGGGTCGGGAGAAAATAACATTGAACACAACAGCTAATCCAAAAAATATCTCTAAGGTCTTAGTATTACAGGGAGGGGTTTCAGAGGAGAAAGAGGTATCAGTTTCAACAGCTGAGAGCTGCATAGATGCACTTAAAAGTATAAACTTAGATGTAGACGCTGTGAGTGTTGACTCAAACAATATACATGACTTAGCTGCAGTCATAAAAAGTCAAAATCCTGATATTATATTTAACGCCTTACATGGTGGCATCGGAGAGAATGGGACTATTCAGGGCCTATTTGAAACCCTAAAAATTCCATATACACACTCTGGAGTTTTATCTTCGGCAACAGCAATGGATAAATTTATCTCAAAAAAAATATTTAAATCATCCGGTTTACCAGTGATAGAGGACCTGCTTTTAGGTAAAGAAGAACAATTAGATCAGATACCTTTCGCCCCTCCATTTGTGATAAAGCCAAATAGTGGAGGCTCCTCTGTTGGAATTCACTTTATAAAGTTTGAAGAGCAAATTGAAGAGGTTGGGAGGATTGTTGCAGATCAAGATAGGGAGTATCTGATGGAGAAATATATTCCTGGTAGAGAGTTAACAGTTGCTGTTCTAAATGGTACACCTTTGACAGTTACGGACATTATAACTGACAACTGGTATAATTACGATGCTAAATATAAAAATGGCGGATCTGAGCATATTGTTCCTGCAGATATTCCGCAAGAGATATTCGATCTGTGTATTAATTATGCAGTTATTGCTCATAATACTTTGGGTTGTAGAGGTATTACTCGTTCGGATTTCAGATGGAATGAAAAAAATGGGAAAGAAGGACTATACATACTCGAACTAAATACCCAGCCAGGGATGACCAAAACTTCCCTTGTACCTGAACAGGCAAAGTTCGTCGGTCTAGACTTACAATACATTTGCCGAGAGTTGATTAAAGACGCATCGTGTAATAAATAGGTGAAAGATGAATTTATTGAAATCTAATGATCCAGCACCGTCGAGGTTATATTATAAGATAAACAGATTATTTTACAGGGTTTGGTTTAGATTAGTGTTAATAATAGTCTTCTTAATTTTTAGCATATTGGTATCGAAAAAATTTCTTTTCAAAGACATTGACTTAAATGCAGAAATTAAACTTTTAAGTGAGGAAAGTTCCGCTATATACAAAGGCCTAACAGAACTCTCCATAACAAGAATTTTCGTAAAAGGTGCCCAAGAGTCGTTAAAAAAAGAAATAATAACTTTAATTGAGAACGCTGCAACAGAAGGGTTTTCCGCGTTGAAAGCTCAGGCTCTAAGAGAAAAGATAGAAGATATAAGAAAGGTAAAAAAAGCTTTTGTCAAATTTTCTACTGATGGATTAGTAATCGTAAACGTTATTGAAAGAAAAGAAGCTGTAGTATTTTTTAATAATGATCTGTATGAGGTCCTCGATAGTAATGGAGTTTTATTGTCGATAAAACAGAATTATGAAGGGTTATCGAGTTTACCGCTTTTAGTTGGAAAAGATGCATCAAAAAATATTAATGCATTATTAGCATTAGTAAATGAAATAGGATCATATCAATCAGATGTATTATACTATGAATGGGTGGGAGAAAGGCGATGGGATATTCATATGAAAAGCGAGTTGGTTTTCAAGTTGCCAGAGAATAATTTGAATAAAGGATTAAAGGTAATGCATATGTTTCTAAGCGAAACAAATAAGCTTTCAAAAACCGTAGTTTCTGTTGATTTGAGAAATATAGATAAACCAATAATAAGGTTCAGGAAGGTCCCACCTGTTGAATACATTGGAAAAAGTACAAGGAGGTTAGCAGGTTGAGGAAATTATTGCAGAGCCAGAGGCAGTTAAGGCAAAAAAGGTTGGCCGCAATAAAAAAGGGAACTGTTGCTCTGATAGACCTTGGAAGCTCTAAGGTAATGTGCTTAGTAGTTTCTCTAACCGACATAAATCAAATTAATTCGTTCTCAACTGGTAAATCAGATAGAGGAATTACCTTCAGAGTTATTGGTGCTTCAACCACAAAATCTAGGGGGATTAGAGATGGCGAAATATATGAGATGAGGGAAGCAGAAAGTGCAATTAGGACCGTTATTCAACGGGCCCAAAAAATGGCAGGTTGCCTAATTGAGAATGTTTTTCTAACCTTTTCTAGTGGCACTCAGAAATCTACTCTGATCTCCTCTTCTATTGAATTTATTCAAAGGGAAGTAACGGAACTAGATATCGGACATGCGCTCTCGAAGGTAAATCTAATTAACGATGATTTGAAAAGAGAAATAATCCACGCTTTGCCAGTTAATTTTAGTATTGATGATAAGCATGGATACATGGACCCCAGGGGAATAAGTGGATCGAAGCTGTCGGTCGACGTTAACATTGTTTCTATCCGATCGGATATAATAAAGAATATGGTGACTTGTTTGAATAAATGTGATCTATCTTTGGCAGGAATAGCACTTGCCCCCTATGTTTCTGGGCAATCAAGCCTTCTGGAAGATGAAATGCAAATAGGTGTTGTTTGTATTGATTTAGGTGCCTCCAGTTCGAGTATATCAATTTTCTTTCGAAAGAATTTAATCTTTTCTGAATCGATAAGGATCGGAGGACAACATATAACAAGCGATATTATGCAGGCATTTCAAATCTCTTTCTTAGCAGCTGAAAGATTAAAAGTTTTGCATGGGGGTTTGATGCCTGCCAACTCGGATGATAGAGAAACTATAGAATTGCCTGAGAATAATACAGATCTTTATGCCGACAGAAGAACAATAACAAAGTCTGAATTACTAGGAGTAATACGGCCAAGAGTTGAGGAAATCTTCGATTCACTAAGGACATTATTAGACAGCTCGGACTTCGAGTTTTTACCTGGGCAAAAAGTTGTTTTAACCGGTGGGGGTAGCAAGTTAGCGAATATATTAGATTTTACTTGTATATTTCTCGGAAAGCCAACACGTGTCGCTGTACCAATGAGGATTCAAGGGCTACCAGCATCAACTCATGGCCCCGAAGCAGCTGCTGCTATAGGGCTAGCCTTAAATCTAGCTCAACCGCAAGATGAGTTATGGGACTTCAAAGCACCTTTTGAGCATGAAGGGGATGAGCTAATAAGAAGAACATGGCGGTGGGTAAAATCAAACTGGTAAAACCTTTCCTTATAAAAACTCGACTAGAAGATAAAAATAGTGACGAGTTAAAGTGATTCGGTTATTATACGAATCAGCAGTAAAAAACAAAAAAACTACAATGGCAGGCAACAATGGCAATAAATATAAGGATTCCTGAACATCAGGAATTGAAGCCAAGAATACTAGTTTTTGGTATTGGAGGCGCTGGTGGAAACGCTGTAAATAATATGATGTTAAAAAATCTGGAGGGAGCAGAGTTTGTAGCTGCAAACACGGATGCACAGGCCTTACAGCAGTCTAATGCTCAAACAAAGTTACAGTTGGGGTTAAAAAGAACCCAGGGACTTGGAGCTGGTGCAAAACCGGAGGTTGGAAATGAGGCTGCAGTGGAAAGTACTGAACAAATCGCAGATATTTTAGATGGTGCAAATCTATGTTTTATAACAGCAGGAATGGGTGGTGGAACAGGCACAGGGGCAGCTCCAATCGTTGCTGAGCTGGCAAGACAAAAAGGAATACTAACGGTTGGTGTTGTCACGAAGCCTTTTCAATTTGAAGGTACAACCAGAATGAAACAAGCTGATGAGGGAATATCTGCATTGCAAAAGGTGGTAGACACTCTAATAGTAATCCCTAATCAGAACTTATTCAGACTAGCAACAGAAAAGACAACATTCACTGAAGCTTTTTCTATGGCTGACGATGTTCTTTACCAGGGTGTAAAAGGCGTAACGGATCTAATGGTTAAACCTGGACTTATCAATTTGGACTTTGCTGATGTGAGGTCCGTCATGGATGAAATGGGAAAGGCAATGATGGGTACAGGAGAAGCTAGCGGTGAGGATAGAGCATTGCAAGCTGCAGAGAAGGCAATAGCTAATCCTTTGTTGGATGAGATTTCACTCAAGGGAGCTACTGGTGTGCTTATAAATGTAACCGGCAGTAATGATATGACTCTATTTGAGGTAGATGAAGCAGCAAATAGAATAAGAGATGAAGTAGACCCAGAGGCTAATATAATAGTTGGATCAACCTTTGACTCTGAGCTTACAGGCTCTATCAGAGTGTCTGTCGTAGCTACCGGCATAGATGTAGCTGAATTTTCAAAGCCTAATTCTGATGCATTAAATGAAATAAAGGGGTCGGATAGAATTGAAGTCGATGACGCTTATCAGCAAAGCTATTTTTCTAGAGATATTTTGCAAGAAACTCAGATCAAAGACGAGCAATTCACAATTGATGGAGATACCTCAGATAAAGAAAAAAATGAGTTGGAACCAAAAGCAAGCACTCTAACCTCAGCTAAATTTTCTGAAGAAAATATTGGTAATGTTGATAAAAGTGAAACTGAAAAAAAATTAGAGCAACCTCTTAACCAATCTACTTCAGAGATAAACCTACCTTCAAGAAAGCAAAACGTTGAATCCGCACCTTCAAGTGGGGGTTTGAACAATCTTATAAGACGTATGACGGGCTTTGGAGAAAAAAGAGAGCAGGAAGATAACGAAGCTACAAAGGATCAAACAGTTCGGGAAGAAAAAAAATCAATAACAGACAGAGAAGATGAAAGCAAATTGGAGATTCCAGCTTTTTTACGTAGACAAGCTAACTGAATAGCAATTGAATTATTTTGACATATAACTGTGTATTGAGCTTTCTAGCGAATTAGGTAACCTTAAGATAGAAGGTTGCTATGTTTCAGAAATCTATAAAAAGCGTATTTATGCTTGAAGGCAAAGGCTTACATTTTGGTAAAGATGCCAAAGTGATTGTCCACCCTGCGTCAGCTGATCATGGAATAGTTTTTAAGAGAACGGACGTGAAGGACGATCAAGCTTATGTCAAAGCTAGCTTTGAGAATGTATCTAAGACTTATTTACGAACTCAACTTACAAATAGTATGGGCGTTTCAATAATAACTGCGGAACATATTTTAGCTGCTTTTGCAGGCCTAGGAATTCATAATGCATTGATTGAATTGAACGAAGCAGAGGTTCCTATATTCGACGGATCCTCAAGAATATTTGTAAAAGCGATACTCGAAGCAGGAGTCGTTGAGCTAGAGAAAAAGACTAAACTGTACAAAGTGGTAAACAGTATTCGAGTGGGAAACTCAGATGCTTGGGCAGAATTAAGACCTGCGAATACGTTCTCAATAGATTTTGAAATGAACTGGCCTGGCACTGCACTCAACAGACAAAGCCTTGATATGCCTATTGTAAATGGAGCATTCGTGAGAGAAATCTGTGATAGTAGAACTTTTTGTCGAAAAAGCGATGTTATGCGACTTAAAGATGAAGGGTTTGCGTTAGGAGGAGGAATAGAGAATGCAATCGTCGTCGGAGAAAATGAGATGACTGTAAAAGATGGATTGAGATATGCAGATGAATGTATTCGGCATAAGATACTCGATGCACTTGGAGACTTAAGTCTCGTAGGAAGGCCAATTTTAGGAAAATTTATTTCATGTTCTGGTGGTCATGGCCTAACAAACCTTTTATTGAGAGAGTGTTTTAAAAGGGGAGACGTATTTGTGAGTGAAGATTTCTCAGATGGTGATAGGGATAAACTTCCAGGTTTTGATATTTCAGAATCTGATACACAGAATATACTCTAATTACTACAGAATATTTGACCCTCTTATCTTGACTTATAGATAATATTGAAGTTAGAAATAACTATGTTTTCTTTGTTTGGTTTATTAAAAATCTTTACTTCGTGTTCGGTGCTTTTTCTACTTTTAAGCTGTAGTAACAAATTACCTAGCGAAATAAACGAGAACAATACACCTGAAGAGATAATCAAACTTGGAGATGAGGCGTATCAAAAGGGCTATTTTGAACGAGCAGGAGATTACTATCTGGAGGTGAACACGTATTTCCCCTATTCAGTAGAAGATGAGCTTGGATTGAGCAAAGCTGTAGATGCCTATTACAAAGCAGGAAAGTTCGAGGACTCTCGTTTGGCATCTGCCAAATTTCTAAGTCTCTACCCAGAAAGTAATAGAGCTCAACAAGTACTATACTTTCGGTCAAAGGGTTACTGTGATGAGATAGATATTATTGAGAGAGATCAATCAGCGGCGAGAGAATGTATTGCGAGCTTTTCAGCTTTTCAAAGGCTATACCCTAAAAGTAGTGCAAAAAAAGAAGCTGCGAGTGATATGAGGAGAGCTAGAGAATTCTTAGTCGGTCAGCAATTGAATGTTGGAAAATATTATCTAAAGAGAAATAATCCAACGGCTGCTATGAGAAGGTTTAAAAAAATTAAAAAAACCACAAATGTTTCCAGCTTTTTACCTGAAGTGTCCTATAGACTTATTGAAAGCTTTCTAATAATTGGACTATTCAATGAGGCATTGTCTGAAAAGAAATATATGAGAAATAAGTTCCCAGCTAGTCAGTGGACTAATGAAGCTTCTAATTTAATCGATAATTCAGGACTAAATTAGCTTGATAAAAAAACTTTTTGTACAAAATATTTTTTTAATCGAAAATCTAGAATTAGAATTTACATCGGGTCTTAATGTATTAACAGGTGAAACTGGAGCTGGTAAGTCAATTCTTTTGGATTGCTTAGGTTATCTTCTTGGCAAAAAAAATACTAGGATCGAGCTTGGTAAGCGAGCTGAGACGGCCACCCTAATTGGAGAGTTTCAATCAGAGAAAAATGGCTTAATTAGTCAATTCCTGTCTGAAAAGGGATTTTCCCTTGATGGTAATCTGATTTTGAGACAGAGCATTGGTACGAGTAGTAAACGAAGAGCTTTTATTAATGACCTTCCCTGTTCATTAGAGTTGGTTCGAGATCTGGGCAACCTAATACTAGATTTAAACGGGCAGTTTGAAGAACAAGGATTGTTAAATGTAAAAACTCATAGAGGTTTACTGGACACCTATGGTAACTTACAGCAAAATTTAAAGAATGTTAACAAGTATTGGACAGAGCTTAGTAAATTAAAAAAATTACTCGATACTGAGTATAAACGAAAAGATTTGGCAGAAAATACGGGTTTCTTGGAAAAATCAATTCAACAGATAAACGAGTTGCAACTTGATCAGAGCGAACTGGAGAATATTGAGTCTCATAGAGAGGAGCTTAAAAAAGCCAGCCGAAGTAGCGCCGGTATTCTGGATACTTTTGAAGCCCTAAATAGAGAGTTGGTGGAAGAAAGCATTTTGAATGCCATTAAGTCTTTAGAACGATTAGAAAAAAAAGTTGATGTTGATAACCATTTGCCGATTGAAAAGTTTTACACTGCTTTGGAAAAGTTTTCACAGGCTTGTGAAAATTTGGATCAACTTAGAGAAAAAAGCGCTAATAGTGAAAAGCAACTAGTTGAAATAGAAGATCGTTATCATTCAATAAAAAGAATATGTAGGTCTCACAATGTTGAGCTGGATCAAATATTAAACTTACAAAGTTCATTAGAAGAAGAATTAAAAAGTATAAGAGACGTTGATGAAAAAATAAAAGAGATAGAAAAGGAAATTATATTAATAAATGATCGGTATAAAAAGGAAACGGCTTTTTTATCAAATGAAAGGTACAAATTTGCTGCTAGGCTGGACAAAAAGATAGAAAAAGAATTAAAGCCATTAAAGCTAGAGCTAGCTAAGTTTAAAACAGAGATATTAAGGGATCAGGAATCTAAATTTGGGTGCGATCATGTATGCTTCACTACTGAAATTAACCCAGGCTCTGGCTTTAAACCGTTGAATAAAATCGCTTCTGGTGGAGAGTTATCAAGGTTTCTTCTTGCCGCAAAACTATGTTTTTTTGGTGAAGATAGCAAAAAAACACAAATCTTCGATGAAATTGACAGAGGAGTTGGTGGAGCTACAGCGTCAGCAATTGGGAAAAGATTGCTAGAGTTATCCAAACACGAACAAGTATTAGTTGTTACCCATTCTCCCCAAGTTGCCGCTTACTCTGATAATCATCTTAAGGTTGAGAAGGTTAATTCTGACAAGTCAACAATCACAAAAGTTACCACGCTAAATGAAGAAAATACTGTGAGGGAAATAGCGAGGATGCTATCTGGAGAACTGGTGACCTCTGAAGCTTTGGCTGCAGCAGCCAAACTAAGAAATACTAGTAGGGGGATTAGTTAATTTTTACCACCTTACCTGGATTTAATATCCCATTTGGGTCAAAGGTTCTTTTTATTGAGGACATGACATGGTAAGCTTCGCCATGCTCTTTTTCCATGAACTCTATTTTACCTATTCCTACTCCATGTTCTCCCGTACAGGTACCTTCCAGTTCTAAGGCGCGCTCTACTATTCGCCTAGTGAGGTCCTTTGCTAAAGTTATATCATCATCATTATTAGGTCTAACCATTATTCCGGAGTGAAAATTTCCATCACCCACATGCCCCATTATGCTGGGTACCATTCCTTTTGATTTCATCTCTTTAGCTGTTTGATCTATCATTTCAGCTAAGTTTGATATTGGCACACAAATATCAGTTACTAAAAATGTATGGTTAGGGTTTTTGGCTTTTATAGCATAATAATAATTGTGCCTTGCCTTCCAAAGTTTGTTTCTGTCTTCAGTCGCGGTACTCCAGTGAAAATCGCCACCACCATTTCCAGCCGCAATCTCTTGTACAGTTTCAGATTGTTCTTTTACGGAGGTTGCACTTCCATGAAATTCAAAAAACAAGTGTTCTTTTATTGGCAAGTCAAGTTTCGAGTACTCGTTCACAGCTTCGATGGAAGTTGAGTCCATTAGCTCGGATCTTGCAATGGGTATCCCGATTTGAATTGTTTCAATTATTGTTTTTACCGCACTAGCGGTGTCTGGAAAAGAGCAAATTGCTGATGCAATCTCTTCTGGTATACCCTGCAGGCGTAATGTTAATTCTGTTATTATGCCCAGTGTTCCTTCTGACCCAACTATCAACTTCGTGAGGTCATATCCCGCTGAAGACTTTCTCGCTCTAGAGCCTGTCTTGATTATTCGTCCATCCGACATTACGACCTTTAGACCGATTACATTTTCTTTCATCGTACCATATCTCACGGCTGTTGTGCCGGAAGCGCGTGTAGCTGCCATCCCTCCAATGGAAGCGTTAGCTCCAGGGTCAACAGGAAAAAATAACCCAAATTCCTTTAGGTTGATGTTAAGCTCCTCCCGTGTTATTCCCGGTTGCACAGTGACATCCATATCATCTGGATTCACGTTCAAGATTCTTTTCATGTTTTCAAAGGACAAAGTTACACCGCCATTTACTGGAATTGAGTTTCCTTCAAGGCTAGTTCCTGTTCCCCAAGGTATTACAGGGCACTTATGCTTATTGCATATTTCCATGACTTCAGAAACTTCTTTTTCATCTTTTGGGTATGCAACAGCGTCAGGAAGCATTTCTTTGTAATAGGTTTCGTTTTGGCCATACTGCTTTCTTTCGGCTGCTGATATGCAAAGACGCTCCCCCATTAAAGTTTTTAACTCACTTATAGCATTTTCAATTGACATGTTTGGCCTCTCAAATACAAAATAACTGTATCAGTTAAAAAAAAAAAATAAAATATAAATGACACCCCAAAATCAGGTTGAAAAAACTTTGAGCTCCCCATTCAGGACAAAAAACCAAATTGTGCTTGGTGAGTGGATAGACTATAACGGACATATGAACGTTGCCTATTACACTTTAGCTTTTGATAAGGCTTTAGATTTCTTTTTTGAAGATGTGCTAAATATTGGACCTTCTTTTGTTGAAAAAAATAAAGAGGGACCATTTGCTCTGAAAGCTAGTTATAATTATTTCAGTGAGTTATTGGAAAGTGAAAGCTTTTTCGTCGATATAAGTATTTTAGACTTTGACACAAAAAGGGTCCACGTCTTTGGTGAGATGAGAAAAGATAAGTCGCTTGAATTATCAGCTGTTTTTGAGACGGTTCTGATGAATATGGACCTGAGTGCACGCAAAGTTAAACAATATCCAGACAGAGTATTAGAACTGTTTAAGCTTTTTAAGGCATCGTTGGATCAGGATAAAATACCTATAGAAATAGGAAAGAAAATTACGTTAAAAAAATAAGTTATAAAATTCTACAAGCGTCTCTAAGCCATGTTTTCTCAGAGACATTTAAAAAAGGACTTAGTTTATTATAGACATTAGAGTGATATGAATTTAGCCAAAGTAACTCGTTGCGACTAAGCAAATCTTTTTCAATGAGCTTTTTTTCGAATGGAACTAGTGTTAACGTCTCGAACTCTAAAAATTCTTTCTTCTGCCTAGGGTTGCCACTCTTCTTTTTAACATACACTAGGTTTTCCAATCTTATTCCTAACTTGCCTTCCAAATAGACCCCGGGTTCGACACTTAAAATCATCCCTGGATTTAACGGGACCGTATTTTGTCTTGAAATTCCTTGAGGGCCTTGATGCACATTTGAAAACACCCCCACTCCGTGACCGGTTCCATGATCGTAATCTAAACTGTGTTCCCACAAAAAGTATCTAGCCAAGGGATCTAATTCTTTTCCCGTCAATCCTGCAGGCCATCTGAGCTTACTTAAGCATATTAGGCCTTGTAATACTCTTGTGTAGAGAAATTTTTGTTCTGGTAACACTCGTCCTTTTATTATGGTTCGAGTAACATCTGTTGTACCCTCAAGATATTGTCCCCCACTATCAACCAAAATCAGGTCTGATGGGTTTATCTGCTTATTACTTCTCGGTGACACTCTATAATGAGTTATAGCAGCGTTAGATCCTGCCGCGCTTATGGTATCAAAAGAATTATAATAAAAAGAAGGATCAAGTTTTCTGACTTTTTCCAGTTTCTTCACAAGTGTGATTTCATCAAGGGTATTGACTTTTGCACCTTTAAACCACCTAAGAAATCTCAATAAGGCTACCCCATCTTTTTCATGGCTCTTGATAGAACCTTTTAATTCAATTCGGTTTTTTCTAGCCTTGAACAAAGATATAACATTACATACTTTCTCAGATTTAATACTTCGCCCTATGATTTTTTTTTTAAGAATGAAAGGAGTACTTGTTGGCTCAAATAGAACCTTCTTTAATTTTTTTATATCTTTAAAAAAAAGATCAAAATGTTTCAATTTCACATTTTTTCTAAGTTTAATAGTAGAATCTTTATAAGCATCTCTCATAGAATAGATACAAACATGATTATGGTGTACTATAGCATAGCAGTTCATAAGGGGAGAGTTCGGAACATCTTCACCTCGTATGTTCGCCAGCCAGCAAATTGAGTCAGAACAGGTAAGTATAAAGCCCTGTTCTTCATAAAGGTTAAGCTTCTTCTGTATCTTTTTTATTTTCTGAGTGGTATTTTCTCCCGAGAGTTTGTACGGCCTTAAAAAGGGTTTCGCCAAGGCTTCAAATGGCTTCCCCAACCAAACCGTATCTATTAAGTTATTAACTTCTTTAAGTCTGATAGACTTTTGTAGAATTTGTTTTTGTGTTTCTATCTCTTTTATTGAGTGCAACCAAGGGTCAAAACCTACTGTTATATTTTTTTTAACATTTTTCTGTAACCAAGAAAATGGTGAGTTCTTAGTTATGTTTTCAATTGTAAAAAAAGATTGGTCAACTTCCTGTCGTATCTGAATACTGTATCTACCATCCGTAAATATGACGGCAGAGTCTTTAAATATTATTGCAAATCCTGCTGAGCCAGTAAATCCTGTAATCCATTCCAAACGGTTATTAAAGGGTGCAGTAATTTCATTGAAGTACATATCGTTATGAGGAACCAAAAAGGCATCTATCCCATACTCTTTAAGTTTTTCTCTTATAAGAGCGAGTCTTTCTCTTATTGATAACTCTTCTTTATTTTCTTTATACTTCTTTTGAGTTAACACTCAAGATCTTCCTATGTTGTTTTTCTGTTCTTCAAATAGGTCAGCTAACTGCTCTGTCATGGCGCCAGCAAGTTGTTCAGCATCTGTAATCGTGACGGCTCTTTTATAGTATCGTGTTACGTCATGTCCAATGCCAATAGCAAGTAGCTGTACTCTATTTGTTGTTTCTATTTTGTTAATGATATGTCTGAGGTGCTTTTCTAAGTAATTAGCAGGATTTACCGATAGAGTAGAGTCGTCGACAGGCGCTCCATCAGATATTACCAGTAAGATTTTTCGATTCTCTTCTCTCTTTATAAGTCTCTTATGTGCCCATTCCAAAGCCTCTCCATCGATGTTTTCTTTTAAAAGCCCTTCTTTCATCATTAGACCTAGGTTTAGCTTTGCCCGCCTCCAAGGCTCATCAGCGTTTTTATATATAATGTGCCTAAGGTCATTAAGTCGACCTGGATTCTTTTGTCGCCCTTGCGCCAACCATTTTTCTCTTGATTGTCCTCCTTTCCATGCCTTAGTAGTAAATCCTAGGATTTCACATTTAACATTACATCGTTCTAAGGTCTTAGCTAGTATTTCAGTGGATATTGCTGCTATGGATATTGGCCTGCCCCGCATAGATCCTGAATTATCAATCAATAAAGAAACTATAGTATCCTTAAAGTTCGTACTACTCTCCTGTTTAAAGCTTAAAGGCGTGGTTGGATTTAACACTACTCGTGACAGCTTAGCGGCGTCTAATAATCCTTCCTCTAGATCAAATTTCCAAGTTCTATTTTGTTTAGCCTGTAGTCTTCTTTGAAGCTTGTTTGCCAGACGAGATACGGCACCTTTTAGACCATCTAGCTGTTGATCTAAGTATTCTCTCAATTTTTCCAATTCATTTGTATCCGCAAGCTTATTTGCACTTATTTCTTGATCGTTAGCTGCATCAAATATTTGATAAAATGTTTCTTTAGATGGGTTATTCTGGATATTGTGGATAACTTGGTTTTCACTTTGATCCTCACCTTCTATAGCCTCCTCAATCTGACTATCTTCTATATCTGCATCAGCACTTGCAGTTTGTTGGGTCTCCCCATCATCTGTTTCACCATTTTCGGTATTATCATTTTCTTCATCGTCTGATCCCTGTCCTGTCTCTTCTTGTTCTACTTCTTCTTGACTATTTTCTTCTATATCACTATCTGCTTCATCTAGCTCCCCAAGCTGTTCTCCATACCCAAGTCTTTCAATTAACTTTCGACTTAGAAGGGCAAATTTCTCTTGATCAAAGATGTCGTCAGTTTTGCTAAATTCCGGCTGACTAGTTAAATCTTTAAACACTTCTTTCGAATCTAAGAGTCGAGATGCTTCAGAAGGTAAATCCGTTTCAGATAGTTGTCTTTTTATAAAATACCTTGCGAGTTGTGAAATATCTTCTTCTTCCACTCCGATAGAGCTTTTAGTTGAGTGCTCTGAAGCTTCGACTTTTGTTTTTTGCCAAATATTTCTCTTCGATCCAGGGTAATACTTTTCTCCAAGCAATTCGCACCTTGCTACTTCAAGTTCGTGATATATTTCCTTCGCTTGTTCACCAGATGGATCATATCTTAAGTAGGTCTCTTCGTTTTTAAATCTCGCTTGTAAAGCCAGCGAGTCTGCTGTCCCTCTGACCTTTAATATTTCAGACTCATTCGGCTCCTTACTTATCTGAGGAAGCTTGATTACCTCTCCATAATCGCCGCTAGGATCAGCAGAAAATTTTATCTTAAGGTTTTCATTGCCAGATATAGCTCTCGTTGTCTCCGATATTGATTTTTTGATACCGTCAGTTTCCTCAGATTTTTTTTCTTTGTTCATTTTATTCGGAGGCAGCTTTCAACAAAATGCTCTCTGGTAACTCTATATCGAAGCAACGCTGAAAAAATTCAGAAACAGTTGATCTTTCTAGCTCATCACACTTGTTTAAAAAACTCATTCTAAACGCAAAAGCTATATCTTCGAAAATTAGACTATTTTGAGCCCACGCAATAACTGTTCTAGGGGACATTACCGTAGATATATCTCCACCTATGAACGCTTTTCTTGTCAATTCGGCAACTAGTACCATCTTTTTAATATCTTTTCGCCCATCATCATTCCCATACTCTGGACAATTGGCAATAATTATCTCTTCCTCTACTTCATTTTTGAGATAATTAAGTGTTACAACTAGAGACCAGCGATCCATTTGACCTTGATTTATCTGCTGGGTCCCGTGATAAAGCCCAGTTGTATCACCAAGTCCAACCGTATTGGCAGTAGCAAATAGTCGAAAGAATGGATGCGGTTTTATCACTTCATTCTGATCTAGTAGGGTTAATTTACCCTCGGTTTCTAATACTCTCTGTATAACAAACATCACATCTGGTCTACCAGCATCATATTCATCAAATACTAAAGCTGACGGATTTCTCAATGCCCAAGGTAGGATGCCTTCTTGAAATTCTGTTATCTGCTTTCCTTCTCTAAGCTTTATTGCATCTTTGCCAATAAGATCAATACGGCTAATATGGCTATCGAGGTTAACACGAACACAAGGCCAGTTTAATCGAGCGGCAATTTGTTCTATGTGGGTGGACTTTCCTGTCCCATGGTATCCTTGCACCATAACTCTTCTATTCTTTGAAAACCCTGCCAAAATTGACAAAGTGGTATCTTTATCAAATACATACGAGTTCTCCAATTCGGGTACTCTTTCGGACGGCGATTCAAAAGCGAAAACTTCCATTTTGGTGTCTATTCCAAATACTTCAGCTACATCAACTTTTTTCACAGGAATATTTTCTTCTTTCATCACTAATCCTTATTAAAATTCGTTTTTAGTCTATACGATTGCTCAATCGTCAAATCGTTTGCTATTTCTGATTTGATCCCACGCCCAAACCACTTCCGTCATTCTTTCTTCATCATCTCTTTTCCCATCATTTGTATCAGGATGCAAATCTTTAATAAGTATTTTATAAAGTTTTCTTATCTCGTCTTTTGTCATGGCTGCTGTTGCGCCGAGTATTGATAAAGCTTTCTGTTCTGAATGGTTAAGTCTTTTTTTTGCACCTAAAGAATTAGTCTCGTTGTTCCCTAAACTACCAATAAAGCCATATGGGTCCTCTATTCCAAACCGCACTCTAGAGTTTCCGTCGGAATGAGCTCTATTTACTGATGATTTGGAGCCAAATGGCTTTGTTTTTCTCCCCCAGGTTTTTGAGAGATTAACCTCTTTTTCAAATTCTTCCTCTGAGTGATTTTTAAAAAAGTTCCATCTTGTGTTATACTCTTTAACATGCTTGAGGCAAAACCAGTGGAAGTTCTCTAAATCTTTTGGAGATTTAGGAGCTCTATACTTTGCTTCTTCGGAGCAATTGTCGACTTCACAGGTTTTTACGGATGACTCAAATCCTCCAGAAGCAGATTTTCTCTTGGACCGTCTTTTCTTGTCAGCAGAAACGGATATGTCATAATCAAGGAAGGATTTATTTTGCATCTCGATTTTCAGTCATAATTGTGGAAATATATACAATAGTGCCATTATAGATATAACCAAGAAAAAATTTAACCTTTTGGATAAAATATATGAATTACGTGACCATAATAGATAAAACTCTTCGAAAAACCTTTGAACCTGCTTTTTTAGAAGTTGTGGATGAAAGTGAGCTACATCGTGGTCATGTTGGGTTTAAGGATGGAACACAAACTCATTTTAAAATAGTAATTCGTGCAAAGATTTTTGAGAAAATGTCGAAAGTATCTCGAGAAAGAGCTATTCATAAGGCTTTAGGTTCTGGTGTGATGAAAAATATTCATGCAATATCAATAAAATTTCAATAAAATGGAAAATAGTATTATTTATTACTAATTACACTTAAGCAAATTTGTGCTTTTTTCTATTGTAAATAAACTAGAATTCATAACCAATAAAAAACAGTAAGTTCCACCCCGATATTCCTAAGTAGGATGCTTTTTTGATCACTTAAGTTTTTCATTAACAATTTTATTAATGATTTTCGGGTCTGCTTTTCCTTCGGATTTCTTCATAACTTGTCCAACAAACCAACCAATCAGTTTTGGATTGCTTTTGACTTTATCCACTTGGGATGGATTTTCATTTATAACATCATCAACTATTTGTTTTATTAGACTTGTATCTTGCACTTGACGAAGCCCCAACATATCAATTAGCTCACTAGGATTGCCTCCAGATGTCCAAATGTGATCAAAAATCTCTTTAGCTCCTTTACTAGAGATTTGATCTGACTTTATGAGATTTATTAATTCTCTAATCTGTTCAACAGTAGTTGGATTTTCGCTGAAAGATAAATTGTCCTTATTTAACCGACCAAATAACTCATTAATAAGTAAGTTTGCTGCTATTTTCCCATCCGTATTTGTCGCTATAGCCTCAAAAAACTCTGCTGTTACCTTATCTGCAACTATAACCTCGGCGTCATAGGGTGTAATATTAAAATCGTCAATAAATCTTAGTAGCTTCTGGTCAGGTAACTCTGGGAGATCAACTCGAATTTTATCAACCCACTCTCTTTCTAAAACGATTTTTAATAAATCAGGACATGGGAAATACCGGTAATCATGTGCATCTTCTTTACTTCTTAAAGGACGCGTTTCATTCTTATTAGGGTCATAAAGGCGCGTTTCCTGATCAACTTTTTTTCCAGCCTCTATAAGTTTTATTTGTCTGCGAGCTTCAAAATTTATTGCTTGTTGTATAAATTTTAGTGAGTTCATATTCTTTATCTCGCACCTAGTCCCAAGTAAGTCATAATTATCTGTTTCTATAAATTTTTGAAAAGTGTTGATCTCACAAACTGAAACATTCACATCTGCTCTCAAGGACCCCTCTTGCATATTACCGTCACATGTTTCGAGATACCTCATTATCAATCTTAATTTTTTTATATATTCTACAGCTTCGAATGGGCTGTTGATTTCGGGTTTGGAAACAATTTCCATTAGCGCAATACCGGTTCTGTTCAAATCAACAAAACTGGTGGTTGGATCCATGTCATGTATAGACTTTCCTGCATCTTGTTCGAGGTGAATTCTTTCGATACCTACCTCTTTTTGTAATTTCTCTTCAGTTTGAATCGATATTTTTCCTTTTCCAACAATAGGTTCGTATAACTGGCTAATTTGGTAACCTTGTGGCAAATCAGGATAGAAGTAGTTCTTTCTATCAAATCTTGAAATAAGATTAATTTCTGCATTTATTCCAAGGCCAGTTTTTACTGCCTGTTGGATGCAAAATGAATTTACTACAGGTAGCATTCCAGGCATACCAGCATCTATTAAGCTAACATTAGAGTTTGGTTCAGCGCCAAACTGGGTTGAAGCACCTGAAAATAGTTTAGAGTTTGATCTAACTTGAGCATGAACTTCCAACCCTAATACAAAAACGAAATCGCTCTTTGCTCCTCTTATCAGCTGTGACTTTTCTATGTTCATTTTTCTTCTTCGCTGTTCTACGCAATCAGTATCTAAACCTGCTCCCATAATCAATAAAAAATATTATAAAGACGCCTCAATCTTGTTAAGTATTTCAGAAGTGTCTTTTGAGAGATTATTGCCATTGGACAAAGCATTTAAAAAACCTTTCGCTTTTGCCCTGTAAATATTGGGTAAGAATTTGATTTGCTCAAAAGCCTTAGCAGTACTTGCAGCGATTTGGGGATTTTCTGGATCAATTTTTTTTATCCAATCTGCTATTTCCTTATATCCACTCCCATCTCTTTGATGGAAAGCATGGAAATTTCTTTTTGCAAAAGTTCCTATTACGCTATGGAAGTTATTGGGGTTAAACATATTGAAGTCGCTATGGGTTGTCAGATCGCGGAGTTGATCTAAAGCCAATTTAGGAATCGAATATTGTATTTGGGTGGCAAACCACTTATTCAACAAGACTTTGTTTTTCCTATACTGTAGGTAGAATTTTTTGATATTTTCTTTTTTATCTTTTCTGCCGATGTAGTTAACTAGGCACGAAACCTTTAAGCTCATATTATTCGAATAATTAAAAATAATATCGAGAAAATCATCAAGGAAATTTGTACCTCTATTCAAAAACATTAACGCACATGCTAACAGCCTTTCCTGGTAATTTGAATTTTCTCTCAAATGTCGGCTGTTGTGTATAAAACTTTCCAAGTAAGTTATCGAAAACTCCTTAAAGTACATCTTGTATAAATCTTCGTATTTACGAAGGTCTTTTTGCATGGCTTTTGGGTCAGGTGTAGTTGTTTCTAATAATTTAGAGAAGTACTCATTATCATTGAGCGGCTCTAGAAGCTTTGCAAGTAGTGAAGGGGTATGAACTTTATTAATGAGAATCTCATAAATTCTAGAGATAACATTTTCTACAGAGGGGTGATCAGAGGTTATTTTTTCTAATACCATATAGTCGAGCTTCTTTTTGGTCATCCACACGCTTGTGAAATCTGTTTCAAACTCCAAAATAGCAAATAAATCATCAATCGATTGTTTAAATTCAACTATTACCGGGGCTGAAAAGGAATTCAATAGAGAAATAGCTGGTTTTTTACTTAGGTTCTTTAATTCAATTGAGGTTGTTTTTTCATCAAGTATGAGCGTTTTCTCTGCCTGTAAAAATTGGCCCTTACTGTCTAAAATCTTATATGTTATGGGTATGATTTTATTTGAACACTTTCTCTGATTTATTGGCTTTTCTTGTCTAAATATCACTTTGTAATTTTTGCCAACAAACTTTTCAAAAACAACTAACTTTGGTGTTCCTGGTTCATGGAACCATTTAAAGAATTTTTTTAAATTTGTGCTTAAAACAAATTCAAAATCTTTTTGAAAATCTTCTAGCGTACATGCGCACCCATCTTGATTTTTAAAAAACTGATACATCCCTTCTAAAAACTTTTCTCTTCCTATAATTTTTTTGAGCATTCTTATAATTTCTGCACTTTTTTCATAAACTGTAGCCGTGTAAAAATTATTTATTTCAAGGTACCTTGTCGGTCTAGCAGAATGCGAAAGTGGTCCTGAGTCCTCTTTAAACTGGTTTTTTATGAGGAAATCTACTTGGTTTATGCGGGAAATTTCTTTCTCTAATTGGTCTTCCATGTATTCCTGTTCGCGAAAAACAGTAAGCCCTTCTTTCAAACATAATTGGAACCAATCACGACAGGTTACCCTATTCCCAGTCCAGTTATGGAAATATTCATGTGCTATGATCGCTTCTGTAAGAGCAAAATCTGAGTCTGTAGAAGTATCGTCATCATTAAGTATGTATTTGGAATTGAAAATATTAAGGCCTTTATTTTCCATTGCTCCCGCATTAAAGTCATCGACAGCCACTATATTAAAAACATTGAGATCATACTCACGGCCATAATTAATTTCATCCCATGCCATTGCTTTTTTAACACAATTAAGTGCATGCTTTGCTTTGCCAACGTGCTCTTTTTGGTGAAAAATTTTTATTGTTACTAATTTCCCAGATAAAGTTGTAAAAGTTTCTTCATCAAACACTAGATCACCTGCCACCAGCGCAAAAAGATAGCTAGGTTTTGGGAATGGATCGCACCATTCAGAGTAATTATCTGAAATTGTTATCGGGTTTCCGTTAGATAACATGTGTGCATATGATCCATGTATTCTTACCGTGTAAGTAGAAAGCACGTCTGGACGATCAAGAGAATAGCATATCTTTCTAAATCCCTCGGGCTCACATTGTGTTACGAAAATGCCCTCAGACAAATATAGTCCCTCTAGGGTTTTATTTGTTGATGGACTAAGAATATTTTCCATCTCAACCTGAAAGTCTCTTGGGCCAAGAAATTTTTTAGGAATAACTAGTATTTGCTTCATAAAAGTAAGATGATGTAGCCCAATATGCTTGCCATCTATTTTAAGATAACTCAATTGAATATTTTCTCCTTGCAGGATTAAATCTGTCGGTTTGCTATTATTATGTGAAAAGTGAAACTTAGACTTAAGGGTTGTCTTTTTAGGGTCTAAGAAAAATTCTAGTGAAACAGACTGCTGTCTATAAATTGGGGTAACGTAGTCTTTAAGTAACTTATATTTAATTTCAGCCACGATGCCTCCTTTATGTCGACTTTGACTTATCTACCTATATGTTTTAATAAATAACAGGAATTATTTAAAAATATAGCTATATAGCTATATAGCTATTTGATAAAATGCTTTGGAGAATATATTGAAGCCAGTTGTAGGCATAATAGGAAACGCGCACTTGATCAATGACACCTATCCGGCTCAAACAACGGGTGTAATGAATATCGAGCCAATTATGGAAATCTGTAACGCAATTTCGCTTGTAGTTCCAGGGGTGCCGAAAAACGCAACCACTGAAGAACTAATCAACATATGTGATGGCTTTATATTTACGGGCGGACGTCCAAATGTTCATCCAAAATTTTATGGACAAAAAGCAACTAAAGAGCACGGGGAATTTGATGTGGGAAGAGATCAAGTTGTAATTCCTCTCATAAAGGAATGTGAGAGGATTGGAAAACCTATTTTAGGTATATGTAGAGGCTTTCAAGAGTTTAATGTAGCCTTTGGAGGCTCTCTGCATCCTGAAATACGTGAGCTACCTGGCAGGATGAACCACAGAATGCCACCTGACGGCACTTTGGAACAGAAATTTGCACTTAGACATAAGGTAACTTTTTTGCCTGGTAGTGTCTTCGAGAAGATATTGTGTAAGAAAGAGATTAATGTCAACTCTCTACACGGACAGGGTATCGACCAACCAGGACAGAGGGTATCAATAGATGGCTATGCACCTGATGGCACACCAGAAGCTATATCAATTGTTGGTTCAAAGGGATTTTGTCTGGCTGTGCAATGGCATCCTGAGTGGCAGGCTTCGAGAGATGAGAATTCAGTGAAGTTATTTTCATCTTTTCGAGATGCATTAAGCAACGAAACTTTTGCTAGCAGTGAAGAGAAGTTGGTTGGATAGCTTAAATAGACTGCTAAGCGTTGCCCCTATGATGGATTGCACTGATAGGCACTGTAGATACTTCCACAGACAATTGTCGCAACACGCTCTGTTATATAGTGAAATGATTGTCGATAGAGCAATTATTTTTGGTGAAAGAGAAAGGCTTTTGAAGTTTAATCCTATTGAACATCCTGTCGCTCTACAACTAGGAGGAAATGATCCAAAGCTTTTGTCCGAAGCCACTAAGATAGCCGTGGACTTTGGATATGATGAGATTAACCTAAATGTTGGATGCCCCTCATCTAGAGTAAAATCTGGAAACTTCGGAGCAGCACTCATGAAAAAAATTGATTTAGTTAGATCTTGTGTAGAAGCAATGAAATGCTCTGCAGGTAAAATTCCAGTAACCGTAAAGTCGAGAATTGGAGTAGATGATCAAAAGCCTGATGAAGTACTACCTGAATTTATAACAAAGGTGGCAAACTCAGGTTGTAGCGTGTTTATCATACACGCCAGGAAAGCGCTACTTCAAGGTCTGTCCCCGAAAGACAATAGAACAATTCCTGCGCTCCAGTATCCTTTAGTTTATGAAATGCAAAAAAATTTTCCAGGACTTGATATCATTTTAAATGGAGGGTTAACTGAATTAAAAGAGATGAAATCTTGTGTGAAACATCGAGTTGCAGGTGTAATGATTGGTAGAGAAGCGTATCAAAATCCATCAATATTATTGAATGTCGACAACGAAATTTTCGATCGAAAGGAAAAGGTCAGAAGTATGAAAGACGTCATTAGGAATATGATTGAGTATTGTAATCGAGAGAAGGCTGAAGGGACAGCGATAAAAGGAATTTTAAAACATTTGAAGGGCGCATTTAAGGGCCAAGCGAACTCAAAGGAGTTCAAACGTGTTTTATTCTGCAATGAAACAACAGATTCGGAAAAGTTAGATAGGCTTTCTAAGTTGGTTCCTATCTATTGTTAATGTAGCAGGCCATTTTTATTTTCAATCAGATAACGTTAGTTTTCATGCGTTTTTTACTCCATGTTTTTTAAACGATCTAGTAAATTTTGTAAAATCAAAACAGCTGCAACTGAATCAATCACTTGCCGTCTTTTTTTTCGTGATAAATCGGCAGACAAAAGAGATCTTTCCGCAGCAACCGTCGTTAGTCTTTCATCCCAAAATGTTATGGGAAGGTCGACAAGGTTAGAAAAATTTTTAGCAAAATCACGGGCAGACTGACATTTTGGCCCCTCTGATCCGTCCATATTTAAAGGCAACCCAATTACTATTCCGCAAACTATTTCTTTATCAATAATTGACTTAAGGTCTAAAGAAAAAACGGAAAATTTTTTCTTTTTAAGAGTAGCATAGTTTGACGCTATACTTTGGGTTCTATCTGATATAGACAGGCCTACCCTTTTTTCTCCTAAGTCAATGCCTAGAAAAGGGCCAACTCTTTTTGTGTCATTAAAAAATTCGTTTAAATTTTCCCTAATCATTCTATTTTTTTTGCGCAATTAAGATGCCCAAGTTTTCAAGTTTGTTCTTTAATAATATTAACTTTTCTTTTTTAAGGGTATTTTTATTTTTAAGTTTTTTATAAACGCTTATAGCAGACTGATACTCTTTCCGCTCTATGTGCTCCAAGGCTATGAAAAAGTGAATATTTTCATTCAAAGCATATTCATTTTTCATTCTATTTAAAATTTTTGACGCCTCTATTGAGAATCTTCCCCCAGCTGCAATAATATATGTATCCAATAAGAGGATATAATCATCTAAATTTGAGGACTTACTTTTTAAAGATAGTACTTTTTCTTGTGCTATGCGTGCTTCTGAAAATTTATTCAAACTTAGGCAGGTTTTTACCAATAAACTGTAACCCGGGATGTCGTTTGGTCTTGTTGCCAGCGTAATCTTTAGTTTTTTATATAATAAAAGCAGTTCCGCATTACCATCCGCATCCTTTTTAACCTGAAGGCTTTGCATATACGGAAGTTCTAATTTTTTTTGCTGTAATTGAGGTTGAAGTAGATCAGGTCTTCCTAAACCAGAATAAAGTAAAAAAGTAAGAAAAATAAAACTTAGCATGGAAAATACGTAGCGTTTATTAATTAATTTTTCCGAAGAAGATAGATTTTTTTGATTTTTATTAGCTACGTGCGATATAGAAATAAAGTATCTAAAGGATAAAAACAAGCTTGTAAGGATTATAACAAATAGTAGAATTGAAAAGTACATATCTATTTCTTGTCCAGGGCGTCGTTCTGAGAAAAACGTAGTCTTTGGTATATATTTTTTGTACTAGCCAAACAAGGGTTATTTAGGGGAAACAAAATTTGAAAAGATACTCTCTTTCTTCCATCTTTACCGAAGCCTTTAGAGATAATCTGGGCTGGGAAAAGGCTTGGACAAAACGACAGCCTAGGAAGGAATATCAGATAATAATCGTGGGTGGTGGAGGCCATGGTCTCGCAACGGCTTATTATTTGGCTAAGAATTTCAATATAACGGATATAGCTGTGATAGAAAAAGGTTGGATTGGTGGTGGAAATACGGGGCGTAATACTACTATAATCCGTTCCAACTATTTGCAAGAAAGCTCCATCGGTATTTATGAAAAATCTCGATCTCTATATGAGACGCTTTCACAAGATCTCAATTATAACATTATGTTTAGCCCTAGAGGCGTTCTAATGTTGTGCCAGACAGAGCATGAATTGAGAGCGATGAAGAGAACATCGCATGCAAATAGAATTAATGGAGTAGATACCAAAATGGTTGCTCCAGAGGAGGTAAAAGAAATAGTGCCAATTATTAATATCAATGGGCCAAGATTCCCAGTGCTAGGGGCACTCTGGCAGCCCAGGGGCGGAACAGCACGCCATGACGCCGTGGCTTGGGGATATGCTAGAAAGTGCTCTGACTTTGGCATCGACATTATAGAGCAGTGTGAGGTTATTGGAGTAAAAAAGAAAAGAGAGAAAATCGTGGGAGTGGAAACTACCAAAGGAAACATAAAAGCAAAAAAAGTTTGTTTTGTTGCGGCAGGTCACTCAAGTGTCCTGGCCGACTTGGCGGGATTTAGATTGCCGATTGAGTCAGTGGCTCTCCAAGCATTGGTGTCGGAGCCAATAAAGCCCATCATAGATTGTGTTGTTATGGCTAATACGGTACATGGATATTTAAGTCAGTCTGACAAAGGCGAGCTCGTCATAGGTGGTGGAGCTGATGGATATAATAACTATAGTCAAAGAGGAAGCTTTCTCCATATTGAAGAAACAGTGCGTGCTTTGGTCGAGACTTTTCCGGTTATAAGTCGTTTACGACAACTGCGACAATGGGGGGGAATAGTAGATATGACAGGCGATAGATCTCCGATAATTTCTAAAACTCCTGTTGATGGTTTGTATATAAATTGTGGATGGGGAACTGGGGGGTTTAAAGCTATCCCAGGTTCAGGTTGGGCTACGGCAGAAATGATTTATAATGAGCAACCGGGGAAGTTGGCATCTCCATTTTCAATAGATAGGTTTTCAGAAGGAAGACTAATAGATGAGAGCGCTGCGGCAGCAGTAGCTCATTAAAGGAGAGTAATGTTAAATTTATTTTGCCCTATTTGCCAAAGATATTGTGATGAAACAGAGTTGAGTTGTGGCGGTCAAGCCCACTTGATAAGAAGAGATCACGCTTCAAGCGATAAAGATTTCTATGAATATCTATACGAAAGAAAAAATGATAAAGGTATTATTTTTGAGCGGTGGAGGCATGTTTATGGTTGCGGAAAATGGTTCCATACAGCTAGATGTACCCTTACCAATCAAGTATTTGGCTCGTATTCAGCCAAAGAGGTGCAACCACCTAAATCTATTTTAGCAACCATTCGGCGTTCAAGAGTCGATTTCAAGGGTTGGGTAAAATGAGTTCTAGACTGCCACAGGAAGGTTCTCGGATAAACAGAGAAAAAACGGTTGATTTCCGATTTAATGGAAAAAATCTTAAAGGTTTTTATGGTGACACTGTAGCATCTGCTCTGCTAGCCAATAATGAAATGTTCGTGGCAAGATCCTTTAAGTACCATCGGCCACGAGGTATTTTCTCGGCGGGTGAAGAAGAACCAAACGCCCTTATGGGAATAGGAGAAGGGCCTTTTTTCGAACCAAATATCAGAGCCACGGAGGTAAAACTAAGACAAAATATGAATGTTGCTTCGCAGAATCACTGGCCGACGTTAAAATTTGATTTTCTTTCAATTAATAATGTATTCTCTAGGTTCTTTGCTGCAGGATTTTACTATAAAACTTTTATGTGGCCAAGAGCAGCATGGAAGTATCTCTTTGAGCCAATGATTAGAAGAGCATCCGGTTTAGGAAATGCACCAAGAGACTATGATGAAGAGCATTATGAACATATTTATCACCATACAGATGTACTAATAATCGGAGGTGGATTGGCAGGTTTAACGGCTGCAAAAGCACTTAGAGACAGAGGCCTTTCAATAATGCTTTGTGAGAAAGATTGTTTGCTTGGTGGAAGGTACCTAGAGGATTCTAAAATAGAGGAGAAAGACTTATACAAGAAGTTTCATAAAAATAGTATAGGAATTTTGAAAAAGTCCAAGGATATCTCTGTTAAATTAAATACCACTGTCACTGGTATTTTCGACCACGGGTTTGTATTGGCTTATGAAGAAAATCAACATAGCAATACAGCTATCAAAAAAGCATTATGGAAAATTCGAGCAAAAACAATGATTCTTTGCACTGGAGCTATTGAAAGACCAATAGTATTTCCAGATAACGATTTGCCTGGGATAATGTTGGCTGCTTCAGTTCGCGATTACTTGCAAAAATATGGTGTTTTATTAGGTGACCGGTTAGTACTTATAACCAATAATGACTATGCGTATAAAACTGTGATTGAACTCAAACACAGAGGCATCGATATACCGGTGGTGCTAGACGCAAGAGCGTCATCCGATAACCCAATCATTAAGGAGGCTGAGGATTTAGGTATTAGAATACTATTTGGGAAATGCATAGGTAAGGTAGAGGGTAAAAGAAAAGTGTCCGCAATAGGTATTTGTTCTGTAAATGGTGAAGGTACAATTGAAGAATTGGTCCCCTGTAATGCAATAGCGGTGTCTGGTGGATGGACGCCAAATGTAAATCTTTGGTCACATTGTGGAGGAAAACTTCTATGGGATGGTGAATGTGGGTTTTATAAACCTGATCCTGAAAACACGCCAACAGGTAGGGAAGGTGAAACCAATATGCTAGCTCTTGGTGCTTGTGCAGGCGTCTTTAGTAATTACGATATCCAAGACCAAGTCCCACGCAAAATCAATCAATTGGCCTCGCGCCTAAAGATTAAGTCAAAACGATACATTGAGACGAACGTATTTTCTAGAGAGCCAGAAAAAAAGATAAAACCAGTCTTCGCATTGCCTCATGGGGCGTCAAAAGACAAACAAAAAAAGATGTATATTGATTTTCAAAATGATGTGAAGGTTAGTGATTTGCAACTTGCTGTTCAAGAGGGGTTTGAGAATGTAGAACATGCAAAAAGATACACCACCCTTGGAATGGCAACTGATCAAGGTAAGACATCAAACATTAATGGCATTCACGTATTATCACAAAGCTTAGGAAAACCTGTTGATAAGATTGGGCACACAACTTTTAGACCGCCATATAAGCCAATTCCACTCGGATTAATTGCTGGCCAGTATGCAAAAAAGCTGTTTAAGCCTGTGAGAAAAACTCCTATTGATAAATGGAATTTGGCAAACAATGCAATATGGGAACCCGTAGCAGATTGGAGAAGAGCATACGCATATCCCAAAGGTATTGAAGAGTTGGAAGAAACACTAAGTCGCGAAGTTTTAAGCGTTAGAAAAAATGTTGGTCTCCTTGACTCATCAACACTTGGTAAAATTTTGGTCAAAGGACCTGATGCTGGTCAATTCTTAGATTTAATTTATACAAATATGATGTCAACTCTAAAAGCTGGAAAATGCCGATATGGTCTAATGTGTAATGAGGCAGGTTTTGTTTTTGATGATGGTGTGGTAGCACGTCTCAATGATCAATCATTTTTATGTCATACAACATCTGGTGGTGCAGATAGGGTCTATGCCTGGTTAGAGGAATGGCTTCAGACGGAGTGGCATCACTTAAAGGTATTTATAGTCAATTTAACTGAACAATATTCACAAATAACAGTTGCTGGACCAAATGCTAGGGAGCTTTTACAAACCTTCAAGTCGATTGATTTATCCGCAGAAAAACTCCCTTTTATGCATTTTACAGAAACTAATATTGACGACATATGGGTAAGGATTTACAGAATATCCTTTTCAGGTGAACTATCTTACGAATTAGCAGTTAATGCCAATCAAGCTGATGAGCTATGGAACAAGCTTATTAAGGTGGGGAAGAAATACAAAGTACAACCATACGGAACTGAGGCACTTCATATTTTAAGGGCTGAGAAGGGATTCATAGTCGTCGGAGATGAAACAGACGGCACTGTTACTCCACACGACTTGGGAATGGAGTGGATAGTTTCGAAAAAGAAAAAAGACTTTATAGGAAAAAAAGCATTTAGTCTGCCACATTTAAATTCTAGTATTAGAAAGCAGCTAGTGGGCATACTGACCCTTGATAAAGACAAAGTTCTCCCGGATGGATGTCACGCCATAGAAGATGGTAAAGCTATTGGACACGTGACTTCTACTTACTTCTCGCCCACCTTAAAAAGAGCGATAGCACTTGGATTAATAGAGAATGGTAGGTCTAGAAAAGGATCAACCTTAGAGTTTGAGATTTCGTCAAAAGAGTCTATCTTTGCAAAGATTGTAGATCCTAATTTCTATGACCCAAAGGGTACCAAACAAGATGGATAAAATAAAAGGCGATACGTTTGTAGACGTTTATTTAATTGGATCAATAAAATCCTTTAATATACGGGTAGATCATAGGGATAAAAAAAGCCTTAATGTTATAAAAAAATATATTGAGTTAAAACTTCCATCAATTCAAAATGCCACAGAGAGGAATGGCTTAACGCTTTGCTGGGTTTCAAACGACGAGTATCTCTTATTAATTCAAAAAAAAGAAAACGATACATGGTTTAAAGAATTTCAAAAGCAAATGAACTTAACAACAGGGGTTGCTGAAAACACGACGGATCTAAGAGTTTGGTTTTTAATAAAAGGTAATAGAGCATTAGATATATTGCGAAAAGGGGTCCCTTTAGACTTAGATGAATCAAAAATATTCAAAAGTAATTTTCGGAGAACAAGATTAGGTGAAATACAAATTAATATTTTATTTAAATCGCTAGATGAAATACTTGTTTCGGTTCTAAGTTCTCATAAAGATTATATGATTGAGTGGTTCGAAGTGTGTAACAAGCGCGGAACAGAAATTAATTTTGATCTTTAATTGCAGGCATCCAAGAATCCTCTAAGTTCTGGATAGCTATTATTCTTTGCTCAGGAGAAGGATGACTTAGTGTCCAAGTAATGTTAGATGAAACTATACCCGTTAATTGCTCTAATTTCTTCAGTAGGCTAATTTGTGGAGCGGTACCAATACCAGATTTTATTAGTAGAGCAGCTGCGTATGAGTCCGCTTCAAATTCATCTTTTCTAGAAAGCCCAGAGATAAGGATTTGAGATAGGTATCTCCCAATTATTGCTCCTATGTAGGGTATTAATCTACTGAGTATAGTTGAGATCACCATGGAGATCGCGCTTATTGCCGAAAAAGTGATCAGACGTTTTTTTGTATGTCCTAGGGCTAAGTGCCCTAGCTCATGTGCAATAACAGAGGTCAATTCGGCGCCCGAAACTTTGCCTAACTTATACTGGTTAATGAAGCCCTGTGTAATATAGATATTACCATTGGGTGTCACTAAACCATTAATTTGTTTCTCATTTAGAACAAAAACCTGTAAATTGTGTAAATCAAGTGTTGATTGAAATGTTTTTAAATAATTATCGATCACTGGATCATGGAAAATTCGCGATTTATTCTCAAGCTTCTTGCTTAAATTTCTAGATGAATAAATAGTGCCTATGTAAAGGACAGATATTAACAAAACTATGGGGAGGATCTTTGTAATCATTTTGCTTATGAAAGATGTCTCATGCCTTCTTTCAGGCCGTTAAGGGTGAGAGGAACCATTCTATCTTCAAATATGTCTTTTATAATATGAGTTGAGTGTGTGTATTCCCAATGCTCTTTGTTGGTTGGGTTTATCCATAAGTAATTTGGCCATTTCGTAATAGCTCTTTCGAGCCATGTTCTTCCTGACTCAGCATTATAATGTTCGTTTGCTCCTCCTGGATATTCTATCTCATAAGGGCTCATTGATGCATCTCCAACGAAGATACATCGATAATCCTTACCATATGTATTCATAACTTCTGTTGTGGGCGTTTGTTCAGTCCACCGCCTATGATTGTTTTTCCACACTCCTTCGTAGAGACAATTATGAAAGTAATAGTACTCAAGATGCTTAAATGCTGTCCTAGCTGCCGAAAATAATTCTTCAACCTGTCTTATATAGGCGTCCATTGATCCACCAACATCAAAAAATATTATCACTTTAATAGCATTTCTGCGTTCAGGTCGAGTTCTGACATCGATAAAACCACTTTTAGCCGAGGAGCTTATGGTATTCTCTAGATCTAGTTCTTCATCTGCACCATCTCTTGCCCATCTTCTTAGTCTTTTAAGAGCTATTTTCATTCCTCGAGTACCGAGCTCTATATCACTATCAAAATTCTTAAACTCTCTTTTATCCCAGACCTTAACAGCACGCTTATGCCTACTTTCATGTTGTCCAATACGTATCCCTTCCGGATTATAACCATAGGCCCCAAAGGGTGATGTGCCCGCTGTACCTATCCATTTGTTTCCTCCCTGATGGCGATCTTTTTGTTCCTCCAATCGCTTCTTCAATGTTTCCATTAGTTTTTCAAAGCTACCTAAGCTGTTTATCTTTTCCATATCTTCCTTAGATAAAGTCTTCTCAGCCAGTTTTTTTATCCATTCATTTGGAATTTCAATTTTTTTGAAAACCTCTTCCATTTCAATGGCCTCAAGCCCTTTAAATACATACGAAAAAATCTGATCAAATCTATCGATATGTCTCTCGTCCTTAACAAGAGAGGTGCGGGCTAAATAGTAAAAATCATTTACATCAAAAATTGCTACACCTGCAGTCAATGCTTCCAAGAACGTCAAATATTCCCGAAGCGAAACGGGGATTTTGGCGCTTTTCATTTCGTCAAAAAGATTTAAAAACATTAAGAACCTTTGTTACTAACCAAAAATAATTGCAATGACGATACCGAGTACGAAGAACATTATAGAAATTACAGTGGATCTATGCAAGATATCCATTAGGTTACGTTTTCGGTTTAACAGTATGCCCAATAAAAAGCCAACTGTGGTCATTATAATTAAAAACATTTTCTCTAATTGCTCTCATTATTCCTTCTGGCCATAAAAGCAAGTCTTTCAAAAAGATGAACATCTTGTTCGTTTTTTAAAAGCGCACCATGTAACTTTGGCAAAATATTTTTGCCATCCATCTTGAGGTCATCAGCCTCAAGTTCCTCAACCAACAAGAGTTTCAGCCAGTCTAACATCTCTGAAGTAGATGGCTTCTTTTTTAAACCTGGAACTTCTCTAACTTCAAAAAACTGATTAAGCGCAGCATCTAACAAGTTTTTCTTCACTTTAGGAAAATGAACATTGACTATTTCTTCAAGGATCTCTTTTTCAGGAAACTTAATGAAGTGAAAAAAACATCTTCTTAAAAAAGCATCTGGTAATTCTTTTTCATTATTTGACGTTATTATAACGATAGGGCGGTTAGCCGCTTTAACTGTCTCTCCTGTTTCATAAACAAAGAATTCCATTTTGTCTAATTCCTGAAGCAGATCATTCGGAAATTCTATGTCTGCCTTGTCGATTTCATCTATTAAAAGAACGGCTTTACTATTTGCTTCAAACGCCTCCCATATTTTTCCTTTTTTAATATAGTTTTTTATATTTTTAACACGTTCATCACCAAGCTGACTGTCCCTCAATCTGCTAACAGCGTCATACTCATATAGTCCCTGTTGAGCTTTGGTTGTAGATTTAATATTCCATTCAATTATAGGGAGCGAAAGACTATCAGCAATTTGTCTTGCAAGTTCAGTTTTTCCTGTACCGGGTTCTCCTTTTACCAAGAGAGGGCGCTCTAGAGTTATCGATGCATTAACAGCCAAAGTTAAGTCATCTGTGGAGATATATTTTGATGTACCTTCAAACTTCATAAAATTTCCTTTCCAATCCGATAAAATTTTTTAAAATCTTATAGTGACAAACGCTAAAATTTATATTATCGAATATATAGTAGCTTATTTTTAATCTAATACTTGGGGGGATTATGGGTTTAGATTTCGTAAAGTCAAAAGAATTTTTGCGTGAAGGTTACAGGCCTTCTGAAGAAGAGCCTTTCATGAACGAAAGTCAAGTTGAATATTTTAGAGAAAAACTCCTAGATTGGAAAAAGTCGATACTTTCTGAGAGTAAAGATACTATTAAAGGAATGAAAGAGGAGACAAGAAATATTCCAGATGTTGCTGACAGGGCTTCAGAAGAAACAGATCGGGCGTTAGAGCTAAGAACTAGAGATAGACAGAGAAAGCTTATTTCTAAAATTGATGCTGCATTAAGAAGAATAGATGATGGTTCTTACGGCTATTGCGAAGAAAGCGGCGAACCTATATCTCTGAAAAGATTGGATGCGCGTCCTATAGCAACTTTAAGTGTTGAAGCTCAAGAGCGACACGAGAGGCGCGAAAGAGATCATAGGGACGATTAGACTAGAAGAGAATTTGGGTCTCAGCAAATCAAAAAGTTTTAGAGTAGCAATAATAGGGGGAGGCGTATCTGGCTTATGCTCCGCATTGTTTTTGAACCAGCTCGGTTGCGACGTTACTATATTTGAAAAAGATAAGTTAGTGAAAGGTGAAGGAGCAGGTATTCAGCTCACCTCTAACGGCTTATTTGTTCTAGAGAAGTTAAAACTTGGTAAATCGGTAGTTGAAGCCGGTTTAAGGCCTAACAATTTGTGTTTATTTGATGAAACTGACTTTAGAAGTATCGGTAGTTTGGAAATTCATGAAAGATTAAAATCTCGCTACGGCAGATCTTTCATTACTCTACATAGATCATTTCTCATAAAAATTTTGTTTGAAAAAGTTAAAGAAGAAAAAATAAAGGTTAGTTTTGGTTCAAGAGCGCTTCCCTTGGTTTCAAAAAATGAACGAAATATCTATATATCGTACAAGGGGAAAAAAATTGAAAAAGACCTCATAATTGTCGCAGATGGGGTTGGCTCTATATGGAAAAAAAATATCTTTAAAGCGATCAATACTCGTACCATTTCGCAAACTGCTTACCGATTTGTATTGAGTAAAAAAACTTTGCCGCCTATTTTTTCCAAAAATAATATTAATCTATTTTTTGGTAGAGGCAGACATTTTGTAACTTATCCAACTGGAAATAATGGAATGATAAATTTTGTTTTCTGTAAAAGAGAAAAAGGACAGACGATTAATAACTGGAAGGAAAAGGTAACTAAACAGAAATTTTTAAATGATTTTGAATTAAATGAGACCCTTAAAACTTGTCTCCCAAATGTGGAACAAATTTACAGGTGGCCTATTATCGAGAGTGGAATACCTAAAATAATACACAAAAAAAATGTCGTTATGGTAGGGGATGCTGCTCTAAGCATGCTTCCTTACATGGCTCAGGGAGCTAATAAGGCTTTAGAGGACAGTTGGGAGTTAGCAAATTGCATTAAGGAGTTCCCCTTAGATATAAATAAGGCACTGAACAATTACTCTAAAAAGAGAATAAAGAGAATAAATCAATTGGATCAAGTTTCTAGGCTGAATGAGAAGGTATATCATCTCGAACAAAGAGTGTTAAGGAAGATTCTTTTTGTTTTTCTGCGGTGTTTAACTAGATTTTTTCCAAACTTGTTTTTTAAGAGGCTCGATTGGATTTATAATTACAAAGGTTGACTTAATTCTCACTAAGTGAAATCCAGACAGGAACATGGTCTGATGGTTTTTCTTGGTTCCTCAAAGATGTTTCAATCCAGCTTTTCTCCAGTTTATCAGCTGCGTTAGGGCTCAAAATTATATGGTCAATTCTAACGCCATTATTATCCTCCCATGCTCGATTTCTATAATCCCACTGAGTGAATAGTGAGTCAGTTTCATTTAATATCCTTATTGAATCTAGGTAACCTAAATTGAGAAGGTAATTAAATTTAGCTCTAACTTGGGAATCAAATAACGCATCTTGTGTCCACTGATCAGGGTACTTACAATCAATATATTGAGGAATTACATTAAAATCTCCTAGAACAATAATCTCTTCTTCGGACATAAGAGCTTTTTTACAATATTGATTCAGTCTATCCATCCATTTTAATTTATACGCAAACTTTTCTGTTCCTTTTGGGTTACCATTCGGCAGATAAATACATACAAACCTCTTTTCTCGGTAATAGGCTTCAATAAAACGTGATTGTTTATCGTCACTATCACCTGGTAAAATCCTATTTGATAATTTAGCCTCACCTTTTGTAAGGATCGCGACGCCATTAAATGATTTTTGCCCGTTAAGGTAACAATGATAGCCAAGCTTTTCGAAGGCAGATCTGGGAAAGTCTGCATCCTGAATTTTTATCTCTTGAAGGGCTACAACATCTGGGTTGGTTTCTTTTAACCACTCAATTAGTGTATCAATCCTTGCTCGCACACCATTAACATTAAAGGTGACTATTTTCATCCGCTAATCTATTTGAATGAAGGGGAGAAAGAAAAGCTTGTGCCACATCCACATGATGAGGTTGCATTAGGGTTATCAATTTTGAAGCTTGAACCTATAAGCTCTTCACAGTAATCAATTTCTGCACCTTCTAAAAATTGTAAAGAGGTGTTATCTATGATAACTCTACTATCCTCTTTTTGAAAAACTTGGTCGTTTTCATTAACATCATCAACAATATTGAAAATGTATTGAAATCCTGAGCATCCACCACCTTTGACAGCAACTCTTAATGTCTTGCTTTCGCAAGAATCTGCTATTTTTTTAAAGGCTCTGTCAGTTACCCTCGGTGGTATTCTTAAATTCATTTTTTCTTTCTTTACATTTTGAGCTTTAGCGTAATATATACTTGTCTAACTAAATAGGCAAGAAAAGAGCTTTTTTTTGAAGATAGCATCTGATCCCGACAGATCTTTAGGACGAGTGCATGAAGAAAAACCTTGTACAATAAGATCAAATTTCCAGAGAGATAGAGATAGAGTTATTCATTCCAAAGCATTTAGGAAGTTACAAAATAAATCCCAAGTTTTCTTTTCTACAACCAATGATATTTTTAGAACCCGACTAACACATACGATTGAAGTAAGTCAAATTGCTAGAACTATCGCAAATCATCTCGGTCTAAATATCGATCTTTGTGAAACAATTGCCCTCGCCCATGACTTAGGGCATCCTCCTTTTGGCCATACCGGTGAAGAAAGGCTCAATAATCTTATGCAAGAAGTTGGTGGTTTTGACCATAATTTTCAAACCCTTAAATTAGTCACTATATTAGAGCGACAATACGCAAAGTTTTCTGGGCTAAATTTATGTTTTGAGTCATTAGATGGTATAGTTAAGCACAATGGACCTATTGATGAAAAAGACAAGACTATTAGGTTGTTTTGGGGTGAGAATATTGCGTTGGGAGAGGGCGGTGGTGAACACCATTTAAGCCTATTCCCATCTTTAGAGGCACAAGTAGCATCACTATCTGATGATATCGCTTATTGTGCGCACGATATTGCTGATGGACATGAAGCAGGAATTTTGTCCTATAAGAACTTAAGGACTTCTCCATTTTTTGGAGAATTTTTGGTGTCAGAACAACCCGGAGAACATTATGACTCGCTTTCAATAGTGCAAGGTTGCAGAGATTTAATAAGATATTTGGTAAACGATTTAATTTTTCAAACACAAAAGAATATTAAAGATATCCATAATAATGTATTTGGTACCAAAACTTCAAATCTAATTACATTTTCCTCTGAAACGGTCAAAAAAGTGGTAGAATTAAAGAAATATCTCTTTAAAAATCTATATAGAAGTGAGGAGATAAATATTATGAGGGGCCAAGCAGAGGAAATAGTAAACACTTTATTTGAATATTATCTAGATAACTTGGATGTTATACCGCTCTCATTTACGGAGAATAGATATTATTCAAAATTTAAATCGTTCAGACAAAGGAAATTAAATCTGGTTGGAGATTTCATCGCTAGTATGACCGATAAGGAAGCGCTAGAGACTTTTAGTCAAATGAAAAATATGCGTTAAATAGGAAAATCTGAGGGAGCAAAAATTGGATATTGTCAATATTTTACGAGATAAGATCCTTAATAGTGTCAATCAATTGGTTAATGAAAGAAATTTTAAACAGCTCATTAACATGAATAATATTGTGGTAGAGAGACCTAAGAAGCAACACCAAGGAGATTATTCTACAAACGCTGCAATGGTTCTTGGCAAATCACTGTCTTCTAACCCCAGGGATTTAGGAGAAATAATTAGTCTTAAGTTAAGGGATAGCGAGCTGATATCCAAGGTAACACTTGATGGGCCAGGTTTCCTTAATATAACAATTAACCCTAAGTTCTGGGACAGGCTAATAGATGAGATTAGTTCATATAATGACCGATATGGAGAGGCAAGCTTTGGGGGTGGGAAAAAAGTAAACTTAGAATTTGTATCTGCCAACCCGACAGGCCCTCTTCATCTTGGGCATGTAAGAGGAGCTGTATTTGGAGATGTTCTTTCTAGGTTATTGGAGTTTGTAGGTTTCAAAGTCACTCGGGAATATTATGTCAATGATGGTGGAGCGCAAATTGATATTTTAGTTAGAACCATATATTTTAGATATTTAGAAAAGTTGGGAGAAGTTATAGAGCTCCCCGACGAATCCTATCCTGGAGATTATTTAATTCCAATAGCTGAAGCGCTTTTAGAAAAATATGGTAACAAACTCAAAAATCTCAAAGAGGTTGAAAGAGATAATATTATTCGCAGTTTTTCTATAGAACATATGATGGAAGTAATAAAAGCGGATCTGATGTCTCTAAATATAGAGATGGATAATTTTTTTTCGGAGCAGGTAATGATCGACTCCAATGCAATAGATAAATCCATTAGCGCACTTAGAGATAAAGGATTGATATATACAGGAATAATCGACGCACCTAAAGGTAAGATTTACGCTGATTGGAAAGCGCGAAAGCAACTGTTGTTTAAATCAACCGAATTTGACGATGATATCGATAGACCAATAAAAAAATCTGATGGATCATGGACTTACTTTGCACCTGACTTAGCCTATCACGCAGACAAGTTAAATAGGGGCTTTGATGTGATAATAGATGTTTTAGGAGCTGACCATAGTGGATATGTAAGCCGCTTGAAAGCAGTCATAGATGCGTTCGCTGAAAAAAACGTTGAGTTTGAAGTAAAGCTAGTTCAACTGGTAAAACTCATTAAAAACAAAAAAGTCCTGAAGATGTCAAAAAGGGCTGGTGACTATATACTTATTCAAGATCTTTTAAAGGAGGTTAGCTCTGACGTTATAAGGTTTGTGATGCTTAGCAGAAATAATGATATTCCATTAGATTTTGATATTGATTTAATGCTCTCTAAGTCAAAAGATAATCCTGTATTTTATGTTAATTATGCACATGCAAGGATAGTTTCAGTTTTTAAAAGAGCGGAGGAATTAAACTTGTGGCCGTTAACGAAAATGGAAAATTTAGAGAAAATGAACCTCCCATACATGGAGAGCGAACTGGCCTTGGTAAAAAGACTTTCAGAGTGGCCGAACGTGGTAAAACAATCAGCCAGATATCATGAACCCCATAGAATTGTTTACTATTTAAACGAGGTTGCATCGTCTTTTCATAGTCTATATCAATCCTCGAGTGACTCTGGTCCTTATAGATTTATAGTCGAGGGCTCGAAAGAGGTATGTGTTAAACGTTTGTTTTTAGCAAAGTCTACTCAGATAGTGATAAAGAATGGGCTTTCTATTCTAGGTATTGTTCCTTTGGACGAAATGTATTAGGGTTAAAGTAAAAATGAGCGAACAGGCACACGAGATCACAACATATACCACAGAGAAGAAAACCACATTAGATTACTTGTTCTTAGTTGGAGGCTGGTTGGTGAGTTGTTTTTCTTTGGTGATCATAGGTTTAATTTCCTATTGGGCGATTAAAATTCCTGAAAAGAATGTAAACAATTTACCGATAATTAATGCACTAAAAGGAGATGTGAGGGTTGTGCCTGATGACCCTGGTGGAAAATCATTCGATGAGGAAGATCTATCAATCTACAAAAACCTTGAGAGTAGTCCTAAGATGCCAGAAAAAAATGAAATCATTTTGAATAGTTCAGACCAGAATTTGGTAAATCTTCGAAAAGAAATAAAGGTCAATGAACTTAATAATGATGATCAGAAAAATCTAACAATAGCTATTGAGGATGCTCTCAGAGAGGTCGTGAATAGTAATCAAGAAAAAAATGATGAGCCAGAAGCCATAACCCAAAAAGGGACAGTGAAACTTTACTTAGGCTCATTCGATACTTTTTCGCAAGCAGATGAATTCAGAAAATTTATAAAACTAAGAAACGATACCCTTCTTAATGTTAACAACTTAAAGGTTTTTGAGCAGTTAGAGGGTGAAAGAAATTTCTTTCGAGTTGAATTGACTAATCTTCGTTCCGAAGAAGAAGGTGAAAAGGTGTGTTCAATACTTTCTAGTAGACAGTTTTCATGCCTATTATTAAATGATTTAGGTAGTAATTAATAGAGAAATGGATCAATCAACAGAATATAATAAGGATATCAAGCCTGAATTATATGTCAGTTTGGACGGATTTGAGGGTCCCTTAGATCTTTTGCTTACGCTTGCAAAAAAGCAGAAGGTGGACCTAAAAAAATTACAGTTAGGTATTCTTGCTGATCAGTTCTTAGATTATCTTAGGGAGCAGAGGTATAAGTTCAAATTAGAATTTGCTGGAGACTATCTAGTTATGGCCTCGTGGCTCACTTTATTGAAAAGTCAATTAATTATTCCTGAGGATGAGCTCAAAGAGAAGGATGCTGATAAGATCAATGAACTATTGGCGTTAAGACTTCAAAGATTAGCTAAAATAAGAGAAAAGGCTATATTGCTGTTTGATAGACCGCATCTGTCCAAAAATTTTTTTCCAAGTAGTCTTTATCGAGATGAAAGAGTGATTAAAGAAGATTTTTTAAAGGTTCAGTTGGCAGATATACTTAAGGCCTATGTTGGTATTGTAGATAAGAGAAATTATGAAGTGGCTCTGGGTGCTAAAGAGGAATATTTGTTTTTAGACAAAGCGATTAGCTTTATTGAGCAGAAAGTGAAGGGATCAAAAGCATCAATTAGTTTCCCAAATTTGGTTAAGGAAATACATGCTTTGTCAGGAATTGAAGCCAAGCGCTGTGCCGCATCTATTTTCTGTGGATTACTCGAATATACAAAATTAGGAAAAATTCAAATGAAGCAAGCAAATGCCTTTTCTAGTTTAGAGTTGGCTAAAGTTAGCAACGGAAATATGGTTTAATGGAATTCTCTTTGAACCAACAAGAAATGGAGAGGGTTGTTGAAGCATTATTATTTACTTCCTCAGAGCCACTTTCTATTAAGGATTTAAAGAAAAATTTGCCTCAAAATGCGGATATAGAGTCTATAATTGAAACACTTCAAAAACATTATGAAACAAGAGGTGTTAATTTAAAACGCGTCGGTAATTCAATTGCTTTACGAACTGCTAAGGATCTAGATCATCTATTCGTTAAGAAAATGGTTGCTAGAAAGAGCTTATCAAGGGCAGCAAGAGAAACGTTAGCTATCGTAGCATATCATCAACCAGTTACTAAGCTAGAAATAGAAGAAATAAGAGGCGTTAGTGTAGGGTCCGGTACAATTGACCTATTGATGGATTTAGAATGGATAAAATTTGGTAGAAGGAAATCAAGTCCAGGCCGTCCTGTGACTTTCCAAATAACCGATAAGTTCCTCGATTATTTTGATTTAAGTAGTCTAAAGGATCTCCCAGGGGTTAAGGAACTTAGGGATCTTGGGTTATCCGTAAAAAATTTAAACCGAGATTAGCCTACTGCCAATCTTTAAAATGCTTTGATAACTTAAGTGATTGTCCCTGGTAGTTAGAACCAATTATTTCTCCATACATTGCACTTGGCATGCTAGATAGTGTCTCGTATATTAGTTTACCAATAATCTGACTATCTTCCAGTATAAATGGGGTTTCGTGACACCTAATTTCAAGTACAGCCTTCGAGCGCCTGTCCACAGTATTTTTTGTGAAACCAAAACCAGGATCAAAAAAACCAGCATAATGTACGCGAAACTCTCCCATCCTGACTTCGTAAGGAACCATCTCAGCAGCTGTCTGAGGTGGGATGGTAATGTACTCTTTACTTCTAAGTATATAAAATGCGCCTGGTACTAAAGTTATATAACCCTTTTTTGAGAATAGTCTTTCCCAAAAAGTTTCCACTTTATAGAAGTTAAGCTTACTTAAATTAATTGCTGGGCAACTTTTTCTCGCTTTAAAGCCAATTGGTTCATTTTCTTTACCCTTTAAATTTACAGAGATTGTAATGCCGTTATCAATCTGCGTTGCATTTTCTACAATATTAAATTTAGTATTTAGCTTTTCTAGTTGTCGGTCGGTAATAATTTGTTGCTCGTTATGGAATCGTAGCTGGTTTAATGTTATCCCTTCCTTGATTGTTATTGAAAAAGATATGGGAGCTATTTCCACATAAACTTTGCCTTTATAACCCTTTCTGAGTCGATCAAAGCAGCTAGATTTATCGGAGATCAATCGTGTCAATATGTCTAATCTTCCAGTTGAACTTTTGGCATTAGCTACCGCCGAAATGTTACCTGGCAAACATAATTCTTCCTGTATTTGTATTATATAAATTCTGCCCTTTACAAGTGTCCTAAAGTCACCAATATCTATCTCCCTCTTTTTTAATTTAGATAGCTTTTGTCTGACAGTTTTCTTGTGTCCAGGTAAAAATGAAGCTTCAACTTCCCAACACTTTTTAGAAAGTCGTAAGTCCATACTAGCAGGTTGGATTTGGTTGTCCGCTAAGGGTCGTAGACACTTTATAGATGATCGTTCTTGTAAAGCTTTTATTTGCTCCGCGGGAAGAGCCCCTTTTCTTTTAAAAAGCATTAATTTACTCATTTGTTGGTCGGGCTAGCGAGATTTGAACTCACGACCTTTCGTCCCCCAGACGAACGCGCTACCAGACTGCGCCATAGCCCGCTGTTAATCAAATATTTTTTCTAGCTATCATTTCGTCTCGTAACTTATTTAAAGATGCTATTAGGGAATAAATCTCGAGCTTTTTCTCTTCACTAGAAAGGCTTTTGATATGTATCGTCCTTTTCCCAGTATGGTTGAAGTTAATTTGTATTTTTTGTTTTTCAACGGCTAAGTAGTCATCTATTACCTCATTTGGTCGAGTAACTATAAACTCTTTACCTTTTTTTATAATCGTCTCTTTAACCTTCTTTATCGTAAAATTTTTCCCATGGAGTAGGGTTTTAACGCCTCTTAGAAAATCAATGTCTCTGGGTCTATAATATCTTCGCCCCCCCTTGCCCCTCATGGGTTTTATTTGTTTAAACTGGCTTTCCCAGAAGCGAATTACATATGGTTGCAACTCTAATTCTCCAGCCACCTCAGATATGGTGCGAAAAGCTCTAGGTGCTTTTTGGGTATCAAATTTTGTGCTCAATTTTTCTCAGACTTGTTAATGCGCTCTTTCATCAATTTGGAGGGTTTGAAGGTTATCACTTTCCGAGCATTTATAGTAGCCGCTACTCCAGTTTTCGGATTTCTGCCAATCCTTTCCCGTTTTTGTCTTGGTGTAAAAGTACCAAATGACGAAAGTTTCACACTTTTACCATCAATTAATGCATTCGATATCTGGTCCAAAACAGTCTCTAACATATGGGCAGATTCATGTTTTGATAGCCCTACATGTCGAAAAAGTGCTTCACTAATATCTTGGCGAGTTAATGTTCTGCGTACCATCTTAACCTCCCCTTACAAATTAATTTAAGTATTATTGTGATGTCAACTTAAGTTTTTCCGGTAAGCTAGGCGGATTTTGTTTTACACATATTCTTTGCTAGTTTTAACGCCGAGTAAAAGCTTTTGGAGTCAGAACTACCGTGGGATTTTATTACTAGACCGTTTAAACCAACAAAGACCCCTCCATTAAGAGTTCTTGGGTCCATTCTTTCTTTGAGTCGCCTAAGCTTTTTTTTCATTAGGAGACCCATGAATATTCCAGATATAGATGAACTAAACTCATCTAAGAAAAATTTTTTAATTAAAGTTGCCGTACCTTCAGCTGTTTTTAAAGCGATGTTTCCACTAAAACCGTCGGTCACTATTACATTAGCTTTATCAGAAGAAAAATCGCTGCCTTCTACGAACCCAACGTACTCAATTACTCCATCTGTGAAAGTTTCTGTAAAGAGCTCAGATGTTTTTCTCAACTGTTCATTCCCTTTATGTGTTTCCGTACCAACGTTCAATAATCCCACTTTGACCTGTTGTGTGTTAAAAACTTTGGAAAATATATCTGAGCCGAAGTTAGAGTAAGCGAGCAGATCGGATGGCTGTGCCTTGATATCAGCTCCAGCGTCTAGAACAACATTAAAACCTTGGTCAGAGGTTGAAGGCCAAAAGATAGCGATGGCGGGTCTTTTAACATCAGGAAGTTTTCTCAAAAGTAGAGTTGAAATAGCCATTAAAGATCCAGTATTCCCACATGAAATTGCGACCTCTGCTTTGGATGATTTAACACTTTCTATTGAATTCCACATACTTGAGTTTTTCCCTCCCCTAATTGATTGAGAAGGTTTATCCCCCATTTGGATTACTTTGTAACAGTGCCTTATCTTACACATCTTTTTTATTTCGGGATATCTATCAAGTGCTCTGGACAGAGCTTTTTTATCGCCATGCAAAAGCAAGGTATCATTGGTGTTTTCGGAACAAAACTGCTTCACTCCTCCGATAATATCATCTACAGAGTTATCTCCTCCCATACAATCAACTGAGAGAGTGATTTTATTATCTCTTATCATTAGCTTTCAGGTATACCTAATCTAGCTAAATAACGTCAATCTTCGTCATCACCAACTTCGGATTCAATTTTATTTATTACTCTTCTCTGTTTGTTTCCAGAACCATAATAACCGCATGCACCACATACATGATGAGATAACTTAAGTTCCCCACAATTGCTACATTCTCCGTATTGGCGGGATATAATTCCGTCGTGCGCTCTTCTCAAACCTCTTTTCGATCTCGTAATTTTACTCTTAGGCACGCCCATGTGGATTCCTCATAGTATTGTTGAGTTTCTTCAACGCACCATAAGCAAAATTGAAAATAGCGCAAGTAAAATCTTGTTATTACTTTTTGAGTTTACTCAAAATAGAAAAAGGATTTTCCTTATCTATACTTTCTGTTCGGGTTAAACTTATAGATGCTCCAGACTTTTTTGGATAATCAGGTGTTTCGAGGCTGATGGTTTCCATTAATACGTCGCCTAGATTAATTTCATCTAGAATAACATCGTTATCAAATGATTGTTCAGTGAGCTCGAAAACGCTCTTTTTCATTGGTTTATTTTCGTTTGCTCCAAAAAAAAATGTTCTTGCAAGTCGTTTGTATATAGTCGTTACCACAGGTTCAAGTGTTATAGAGCAAGGTTGTATAAGTTTTGCTTTTACCGTGCCACATAAGAATATTTGGTTTGCTACTTGTAATTTTAAATACCCGTTAAAGCTCGCCTTTTTTGCCTCTGTAACGTTTAATCTTTTAGGCAATTCCCTCAGAGCATCCTTGGAACAAACAAGGTGAAATTCGTGTTCAATGTCTCTTTGAATTTGTTCTAGTGAGATTATGTAAGAGAAATTATCTATTTCCTGTATTTCTTTCATGATATATCATTAAGTTATCGAAAGTTTGAAAAAATCTATCAACAATTTTAAAATGTTTAAACAAAAAATTATACTTTTAGTTTTATCTTGTTTTTTTCTAAATACTTGTTCGGGAATTAAAGCCAATAATGGCTACATGCCGGTGCAGGACAGCGTCGATCAACTTAAAGTCAATAAAACTTCTTTGTCTTTGGCAAAATCAAGATTAGGAGAACCTGCTTTGATTTTAGGCAACCAAGAGCAAATATTTATATATTCTTCACAGGTTACTAATAGAATATTATTTTTTGAACCCAAAGTAATTTCGAGAGATGTTTTAGTCCTCCACTTTAATAAAAAAAAGAAATTAAAAAAGATTGAAAAGTTTAATTTGAAAGATGGAAAGTCTCTTCAAGTTAACCCAGACACCACCACCTTAAATGCTGAGCAAAGATCATTGATTGCTACATTTTTTTCAAATGTCGGTATTGGCGGCGTAAGGCTCCCGGATTAAGTTGGCCTGAATTTTAAGGCAACACCATTAATACAATACCTCAGACCAGTAGGAGCAGGTCCATCTTCAAAAACATGCCCTAAGTGTGCTTTACAGCTACTACAATTCACTTCTATTCTTCTCATTCCATGTGAAAGGTCTATTTTTGATGCTACTGTATCGTCTGATAAGGGGCTACTAAAGCTAGGCCATCCTGAACCACTTTCAAACTTGTCGAATGAAGAAAATAATTCACTTGAACAGCAAACACAGAGAAACTTACCCTCTCCACTTGGAAAGCCTGGATGTGAAAATGGCGGCTCGGTCGCACCTAGTTGAGTAACGGCATACGCCATGCGGGATAACTTTTTATTTTCCATGAGCTACTATATAATAATGTTGTTGATGGTACTATTATAGTCCCAATTTAGGAAAGATCAAATAATGAGATACCGAATAGAGTTTGGTCAATCGGATGTCAATCGGATGAAAGCCCAAAAATTTAGGCAAAGGGTTTTTAGAGGAACTGAAACTGGTTTGGATGAAGACAAGTTTGATAAAATTTCTGACCATTGTCTAATATTTGATGAAGAGAAAGACGATAAGTTGGTTTTAGTTTTTAGATCAAGGTCGTTTTCGAGCATGAAAGATATTCTGTGCAGTTATTCTGCGCAATATTACGACTTAACCCAATTGACCAGGTTACCTTTCAAACCTATGGAGATTGGAAGACTATGTGTTGATAAGACGGCTAAAGACCCGTTTTTACTTTTGACTGCCTTTAAATACCTTGCTTCACAAATCTCGAGTGATCGAAGGGATTTTATATTTGGATGTACCAGCTTTTCCGGAGCAAACAACCCAAAGCATTTGGCTTCTTTGAGAGCATTAAAAAAAAACCAGCTTGCAGGACCAAAATTGTCAATCACAAAGAAATCAAATAGCATTTTAGATATTAGAACAATTATTGGTTCGCATAAGCAAAAAATGGATAATAATTTTTTGCCTCCTTTATTGAAGTTTTACCTTAGGCTCGGTGGTAAAGTCTCAGATCATGCGGTGATTGACAGAGACTTAGATACTTTACATGTTTTTACTTATCTGGATTTAAACGGTAAAAGAAATTTTTAGCTTTAATTTACAATTTTTTTATCCCGTTTTTATAGTTGGACCAAGCAACAGGATCATCTAAAAATTTTCTTATTTCTAAAAGAATGCTAGTTTCAAAAGTATTCATCAAACGCATTTGGTTATATACTTCTTCCCAATCAGTTAGATGATATACTTTTATATTATTTCTTTTCATTGAATTGTCAGCTTCCTTAAATATGTTGTACCTGAAGACAACCAAACTGAGATTGCACTGAATACCTTGCGATCGGATATTTTCGACAAAATTTATTTTGGATTTTCCATCTGTCATTAGGTCTTCTACAAGTAAGCTATTCTTTTCTTTAAAAACATCCCCTTCAATCAATTTATTTTTTCCATAGTCCTTTGCTTTTTTCCTCACATAAGATAACGGTAGCCCCATTTTTTCTGCTATAACTGCGCCAAATGGTATTCCTGCAGTCTCGCCACCTATGATATAATCTGGAGATTGGGAATCCATATCGGATTTGATGGTATCTATCATCATATCTGTAATTGATTTGAAAGCTGATGGGTATGCAATAATCTTTCTGCAGTCGATGTAGCTTGGCGACAAAAAACCAGAAGACAGTCTAAAAGGTGTGCCCAGGCTAAAGTTAATTGCTCCAATATCGATGAGAATTTTTGCGGTGTTGCTCGATCGTTTATTTTTGTTCATTTTTCCTCACAAAACATATTAATTTTCTTTTTCCCAATAAATTTCACTATAAGGGTTAAAGACCGTTATTTTCCCGTCACTGGTCTTGATATCTTTTATCACTTCTATCGATTTGGGCCTTTTTACATATCTTACCCTATCTTTATGTTGTCTTAAGCCATAAAACGCACGACCATTTCTAGACACAAAGGGTTCAATTTTCGTTAAAGATCGATGTTCTTCGAATAACTGTATCAAAAGTGGAATTGCAAGAGGACTGCTAAATATTCCAGCACATCCACAAGAGGCTATTTTTTTACCCTCTACATGAGGAGCGCTGTCTGTACCAAGAAAAAATTTACAGTTACCTGATGTTGCAGCTTGCACTAGAGCAAGCCGATCATATTCCGTTTTTAATATTGGTGCACAATAAAAATCTGGTCTTATTCCCTTTGAAAGCATTATGTTTCTATTTACCATCAAGTGATGAATGGTGATTGTTGCTGCAACCATACTCTGTTCGTTTATGAATTTTACTGCATCCGCAGAAGTGATATGCTCTAAAACTATTTTTAAACCTGGAAATTGCTTGATTATTTTTGTCAAAACTTTTTCAATAAAAACGCTCTCTCGTTCAAATACATCAACCTTTTCATCTGTGACCTCACCATGTATAGATAGTATGACGCCACTTTCTTCCATCACTTCAAACAAGTTATAGAAATCTTTAAAATCAGATATCCCGGAGTCTGAATTGGTTGTCGCTCCTTTTGGGTACATCTTGATGGCCTTTATATGTTCGTGAGTGCTAACTTTTTTGATCTCCTCTTTGCTCAAATGATTTGTTAAATAGAGTGTCATATTTGGGGTAAACTCTGCTCCCCTCGGAATCTGCTTACAGATCTCATTATAATAATTTTCAGCTAAAGAAATATTCGTAATAGGAGTATCCAAGTTGGGCATAATAAGGGCTGAACGAAAGTTTTCATAGGTAAATGGCAAAACTCTTGATAACATGTCACCTTCGCGTAAATGTACATGCCAATCATCAGGCATTAAAATATCAAGAAAGATTTTTTCCATTAATCAGGTTTAAATTTTTTTTGTTTATAGTAATGACTTATCTTGTTTATGTTAATTAATATTATTAAGTCTCTCAGAAAGAGTTTGCTTCATTCTTTTGTAAAAATTTTCTAAATCTGTTCCAAAATCTCAATTACTAGTTTATATAATAGTATAAAGATCGTTAAAGTAACAATTTGAAAGTTATCGAGGAATATTAAGTGAATATTGTGGAAAAAAATCTTGCCGGAACCGCGAAAAGTGAGTTTAGTAACGGTGTGTCAAATGATGATGCAAAAAAAGCACTTGAGTTGATAATAAAATGGATAGGCGAGAACCCGAAAAGAGAAGGGTTAAAAGAGACGCCAAAAAGGCTTTTAAAAGCCTATAAAGAGTGGTTTTCCGGGTATAACCAGGACCCTTCAGAAATACTTAGCAAGACTTTTCAAGAAGTAGAGGGTTACAAAGAATTGATAAGTCTAAAAGACGTCAGTTTCCACAGTTTCTGCGAACATCACTTTGCCCCAATTGTAGGAAAGGCGCACATCGGATATATTCCAAATAAAAAGGTAGTTGGCCTATCAAAACTTGCCCGACTTGTTGAAGTGTTTGCAAGACGTTTGCAGGTACAGGAAAAGATGACGGCTGAGATAGGTAATTGTTTACAAACTCACTTAGATTGTTTAGGAGTGGGAATTATAATTGAAGGAGAACATCATTGTATGTCTTCGAGAGGTGTCAAAAAACATGGTTCTATTATGAAAACCATGCATTTCACTGGCGTTTTCCTAAATGACTCTGAGAAGAAGAAAGAGTTTATAAGATCCATCAGCTAAAAAATCTTTTTAAAGTCAAAAGCCCAGATAAAATGAATAAAGACCACTAATGCAAAAGCCAGATTGTTTTCAACAAATCATTCTATTGCTACAGAATTTTTGGTCTGATAAAGGGTGCGTTGTACTTCAGCCTTATGACCTGGAAGTAGGAGCAGGAACTTTTCATCCAGCGACAACTCTGAGGAGCTTAGGCTCAGATCATTGGTCGGCTGCTTATGTACAACCATGTCGGCGACCCTCTGATGGTCGTTATGGAGACAGTCCAAATCGATTGCAACACTATTATCAGTTTCAAGTTGTTATGAAGCCTTCACCAATCATATTCAAAGAAATGTATTTGGAGAGCTTAAAGGTTTTGGGTATTGATAACAAAGTTCACGATATCAGATTCGTCGAGGATGACTGGGAAAGTCCTACGTTAGGTGCATGGGGACTAGGTTGGGAGGTTTGGTGTGACGGTATGGAGATTAGTCAATTCACTTACTTTCAACAAGTAGGGGGGCATGATTGCAAACCGATTACAGGAGAGATTACTTATGGTCTTGAAAGACTTGCGATGTTTATTTTGGAGTGCGAATCTGTAATGAATTTACCCTATAATTCCCCGAATAGTCGAAGACCATTAAAATACTCAGACATTTTTCTCAAAGCAGAAAAGCAGTATAGTGAGTGGAATTTTGATGTTGCAAACACAGAAATTATTTTTCGCCATTTTGATGATGCAGAGAAAATGTGTCAAGAAATACTGGGTATAGGTGATCTCAAAAAAATGTCTTCTTCAAAGAAAAATATTCTTGTCCAACCAGCATACGACCAGTGTATAAAAGCTTCACACTTATTTAATGTACTCGACTCAAGAGGTGTAATTTCTATCGCCCAACGGCAAGTATATATCGGCAGAGTAAGAGCATTGGCTAAGTTGTGTGCAGATGCCTATGTAGATGAAGTTTCACCGAGAGTGTAATGAACGGAAAGCGTTTCATTATTTTATTTTTATCTAGTGTTTTCATTTTCACAGCGGCGTTGTTTTACTTTCAAAATTATGCCTACTATAACCACATAGATATTAGGCAAAATATTTTATTAGGTCAGAAGAGGTATGAAATTTCCTACTATCAAGGAATAGACTCTGAAAGTTCAGGTTTAAAGCTCAGAGAATGCTTTGTTGTCGATATATTGGATGATATTAATCTTCCTAAATATGAGAAACCAACACCCCTTACTGCACCTTTTTGGTTCAAGTGTTTTAATGCTGAAAGAATAGCAAAAGATTTAGAAGATGGTAAAGCATCTGCCTTTCTATTTAAAAAAGAAGAATTTGACGGCATTGACAATGTAATAGCTATTTATCCAGATGGAAGAGGTTATCGTTGGAGGCAATTAAATACTAAGTATATGAAAGAATAGTGTTGAGCGATTTTATATTGGAACTAATATCTGAAGAGATACCTGCGAAAATGCAAGCACCTGCTATGCGTCAACTGGAAACCTTAACTTTAAAAAAAGTTAATGAAAACGGTTTGATTTTCGGTGAAATGGTCCCGTTTGTCACACCAACGAGACTAGGAATTATTCTCGAAAAAATATCAATTGAAGTAAAGGAAAGCATCAAAGAAATACGTGGACCTAGGTTGGGAGCAACTGCAATTGCAATCGATGGGTTTTTGAAAAAAAATAAGATAAAAAGAAGTGAATTACAAGAAAAAAGGACAAGTAAGGGATCATATTATTTTTATACATTAAAGATAAATACTCAGCCCCTATCAAATATTTTATCACGGATTTTTACTGAGATTATACAAGAGTTTAATTGGCCAAAATCTATGTACTGGGGCGATAATTATTCTCTCAAGTGGGTTAGACCACTTAGAAGTATTACTGCTGTTCTTTTTGAAAATGAGAAACGGGAAAGAGTACCCTTGCATATAAGAGATATTGAATCAGATATAGTTACGCAAGCACATCATGTGATGCATCCAGAGTTTTTTGATTTTAAATCTATCAACGAATATCGGGAAAAGATTGCAAACGGTAAGGTTATTCTCCAGCCTCAGGAGCGTAAAAAAGTAATTGTCCAAGAAGGTAAGAGATTAGCTGAAGCTAAAGGATTTTACTTAGTGGAGGATGATAAACTTTTAGAGGAAATAGTCGGGTTAACAGAATTTCCAGTTCCCTTACTAGGCAAGATACCCAAAGAATTACTTTCGATACCTGAAGAAGTGATTATCACCTCTATGAGAGAGCATCAAAAGTTCCTGTCTCTAAGACGTAGCACCAACGGACAGGTTGAAGGATTTTTGGTGATTACTGATCTGGAAACTCATGATCAACAAAAGACTATTCTATCTGGCAATATGCGTGTTTTGAATTCAAGATTAAAAGATGCGATTTTCTTTTATCAAAATGATATAGATCTGGTGAAAAATCATGGAATGATGACTTGGAATGATAAGTTAAAAAGTGTTAGGTTTCACGAAAAGTTAGGGTCGCAGTATAATAGAGTAGAAAGGATAGTAAAGATTTCTGTAATGCTTGCCGACCAATTTGAACTCGAAAAGGATGAGGTAAGTAAAGCCGCTAAACTTACTAAGGCTGACCTTGTTTCTGACATCGTATCAGAGTTTCCTTCTTTGCAGGGTATAATGGGAGCTCATTATGCTAAAGCTGAGGGTTTTGGAAAAATGGTCTCTGACGCTATCCGAGATCATTACTTGCCCGTTGGTTCCAACGATGTCGTTCCAAAACACCCACTTTCAATTGTGCTGTCGCTTAGTGATAAAATTGACTATTTAACTTCCCTTTGGAAGATCGGGATTAGGCCTACTGGAAATAAAGATCCCTTTGCTTTAAGGAGAGCCGCTTTGGCGATAATAAGAATAATACTAGAGAACAAGTTGGAACTTGATTTAGATTACTTGATTGATCTAACAGAGGGTAACTTTGATAAGCCCTCTTTGCAGCGCTTTTTTAAAGAAAGAATAGTATATTACCTGACAGAAAAAAATTATCAAAAAAATATGGTGAAGGCAGTGGTCGAGCATTACAAACTAGATTTTTTGCCCATCTTGCCGGGTATGATAGCTCAGATAAATGCATTTATTTCTTCCAATTCTGGGGTAAGGGTTTTAGCAGTCTATAAGAGAGTTTCTAATTTCTTAAGTTCTAATAAAGAGATCTTAGGCTTTGAGAAAGAATTTTCTGAAGAACGTGCGGCTGAAGAAGATAAATTAGTACAAAAACAATTGATGCTAACCAAAGAGCAAATAGAGGGCAGCTTGAAACACAAAGATTTTAAGACCGCTCTTTTTGAGTTAAATTCAATGGTGGATTCAGTCAATCAGTTTCTTGATAATGTGCAAATTAATTGTGAAGATAATGCGCTCCGGATTTTACGATATTCATTATTGTATAAAATCCGAGAAACTATGGATAGAGTTGTAGCATTTTCGGAATTGGAATCAAAATGAACGATACGAATTTAAGCTATAGATATTTATTTAACGAGATTCCAGATGAGCAAAATACAATCGATGAGTTTGGGTACAAAGCGTGCAACCTTAGCTTAGCTAAAAAGTGGCAGTTTCCTGTGCCTGATACGGTATTCCTTTCTGGTGAATTGGTTAAAGAAATATTTGAGAAGAAATACGTTCCGGCTGATATTCTCTCACATTTTAAAAATAAATTACTGGCAATCAGGCCTAGTCCAGTTATAGATCTTTCCATAAAAAATGAGCCATTTCTATATATTGGTCTAGACGACCGCTTTTATAAGATCCTTAAAAAGACGGTAGGGATTAAAAAAGCATCACAGATTTACTTAAGCTTTCTTAGAATGTTTTCTTCGACTGTATATAATTTAGATCTTGAAAACTGTGATGAACTTCGCCGATTATTAGAAAACCCAAAAAGGCCAGAATCCGTTTTTGAGGAAGGCAGTCCCAATCGAATTAGCAGGATAAAAAAATTAATCTCATTGGAAACAGGTTCAAATTTCCCAAGAAGTATTTCAGAGCAATTAATTGAAGTAATCAATTCAATTTATAAAGGTTGGATTAGTCCTACTCAGAAAATACTACGGGATGCCAGTGGTAGGAAGAGTGAGGAGTTATTACCAATAATTCTACAAGAAATGCACTCTGGTATTGAAGACAAGCCAGTTGAGTATTTTAAAGTTAAGAACTTCGATGATAATTCAGGAAAGTCAAGCTATCAGTGCTTTCGATTAGATAAAAGTGATCAAAAGTCTTCTTTCAACCCAGTTAGTAAAGAAGAGGTTAGCAAAGTACCTAAACCTAATTCATTGCGTAGTTTGATTGAGAGTTTGACAAAAAAAGTTAAGTCACCTTTAGAGGTAAGTTTTCTGTTAGATGGAGACACATTATTTTTGATTGGTCTAAAAGAGGTAATATTACCTCACAAGAAGTTTATTGAGTTTGTTGTTTCATCAGTACAGGAAAATATAATTGAAAAAGAAGATGGACTCTTGTTAATTAACCCAGAATACCTGGATATTTTTCTTCATCCATCGGTATCGGAAGATATCAAACCGAAAGTCGCACTTTTGGGAGTCCCAGCGAGCCCAGGGGCAGCTTCTGGAAGAGTAGCTATGTCTACTAATAAGGTTATTGAATATAACTCAACTGAAACCGATGCAATATTAATTAAGACTGAGACTATATCTGATGACATTAATGCCATGTCTCTATCTAAAGGTGTATTAACCGTAAAAGGAGGGATGACTAGCCATGCTGCCGTTATAGCTAGGGGAATGGGAATACCATGTATAGTAGGAACAAGAAATGTGGTATTTAAAGAACAGGAAAAAATACTTATATTAGAAGATGGTAATGTAATATCCGAAGGCGATGAAATTACAATAGATGGTTCTACAGGCGCCATATATCTTGAAAAAGTAAAACTAAGACCACCTGAGACTACAAGCACGTTTAGCACACTTTTGCAATGGGCTGATGAGTTCTGTGATATTCAAATAAGAGCAAACGCTGATACGGTGGAAGATGCTAGAGTAGCGCTTTTTTATGAAGTGGATGGAATCGGCCTATGTAGAACAGAGCACATGTTTACTGACTCCAAACGTATAAATCTAGTTAGACAAATGATACTAACTAACAGTGACAAGGAAAGAGGATCAATAATTGAGAGGCTTCTGCCGATCCAGAAAGAAGATTTTATTGACCTGTTTAAAGAGATGTCGAACCTTCCTGTTACTATAAGGCTTTTAGATCCACCACTGCATGAGTTTCTTCCAAATTCACAACAAGAAATTCAGAGGACGGCAAATCTTATGTCGATAACGGAACAGCAACTAGCTGATCGCATAAAAGATCTATCTGAGTTCAATCCAATGTTGGGTACAAGAGGGGTGAGGCTTGGTGTGATGGTTCCCGAGATATATGATATGCAAGTGCAAGCTATTTTTCTGGCGGCCATTGAAGTTTTCGAGAAATACAAAATAGTAGTAAATCCCGAAATCATGATACCACTAATTTCTGCTAATAAAGAAGTTGATTTGGTGAGAGACAGAATTAGAGAAGTTTATTCACAACTAAATAAGAACAATTTTGTAAAGCTTAAATATAAGCTAGGAGTAATGGTTGAAACTCCCAGAGCTGCGTTAAGAGCCGGTGACATTGCGCAATCCTGTGATTTTTTGAGTTTTGGTACAAATGACCTAACTCAAATGACTTACGGCTTAAGTAGAGATGACTCTAATAGATTTATGAAAGAGTATATAGAGAAAGGACTTTTTAATGGTGATCCCTTCAAAACTATTGATGTCGAGGGTGTAGGCGAATTGCTTAAAATAGCAGTTCAAAGAGCTAGAAATACAAATTCAAAGATAGTAACAGGCTTGTGTGGCGAGCATGGTGGTGATCCGACATCCATTAGTTTTTGTCGTTCTGTTGGCTTTGAATATATATCATGTTCGCCTTACAGAGTGCCGATAGCTAGGTTGGCCGCGGCTCAATCAAGAATAAGAAATTTAAATTAGAGTAGGACCTAACAATGAAACACTCACTTGTTAAAAGAAAGACATTGTTGCCTATTTTATTGATATATTTTCTATTAATAAGTCATCTAGCTTTCTCTCAAACAAATTCAAATGTGAAAAAGGAAGGTAATTTTGGTATCGAGCCGATTATCGTGAATTTGGGAACAATAATTGAAGAAGAAATGATACGGCTGGATAGCATTGATGATAACTATTTAACAAGACTGTCAGGTCTGATAACATATGATAGAGTGTACTTATCGAACAATAGTGAAAAACAATTTTTCTCTAAGGGAGCTCTTGACAGTCTGCGAATGCCGAAGATGAGTAGGGAATTAAAATGCTTATCAGAGGCTTTGTATTTTGAAGCACGAGGTGAACAGATAGAGGGGCAAATTGCGGTAGCCGATGTTATTATTAATCGAAAAAACTCTAGCCAATTCCCAGGTACTATTTGCGGGGTGGTTTCTGAAGGGGCACATAAGAGACATGCGTGTCAATTTTCATATAATTGTGATGGCAAACTAGAACTGATTTATGACAAAAAAACCTATAGAAGGATAGTCAAACTTTCATCGATGATATTAAATGGTGCTTTTTCTGATGTAACAAACGGCGCAACATTTTTTCATGCGTCGGAAGTAAGCCCCAGTTGGTCAAAGAAATTTAAAAAGACTAGAAAAATAGGTAGGCATATATTTTACAAAAATTAGCAATATGTATATTTAACTTATTAGGATTATCCATTGTTTAGTGAAGAATTTAAGAAAAAAGACCTCCAAGACCGAGGAGGAAAAAAAAAGGCGAATGTAGACCATATTTTAGTAAGAGACTATGTTAGAGAGATAGACATCGGCGCCTTTCGGCCAGAGTATGGTGTTAAACAAAGAGTATCCTTCAATGTCATTTTGGAAGTCAATACCGATAATCAACCAATGCATGATAACGTTGATCTAGTATTATCATATGACAATATAATTGAAATTATTGAGGATGAAATCGGTCAGAAAAGAGTTGCACTGCTGGAAACATTAGCAGAGAAAATAGCTATTTCGTGCTTATGTCTAGAAAGTGTGGTTATGGCTACTGTGCGTCTCGAAAAGCTAGATAGGGGTTTGGGAAGGCTTGGGGTTCAGATAAGTAGAACGAAGGTTCAACCAGATACATCTAAATCAAATTTGAATTTGCTACATAAGAATAATTTAATTATCACGACTAAGATTCCTAATGCTGGCCTGTTATTCATTTCGAATAGAATGTTACAACAAAAAGATATTTGTTTTTTAAAGGAATTTATTTCCACTTCAACAATGACTTGGGTTATCTGCCCTTCAGAGATCTATAAAGAATTCACAGAAATGAGTCCAGAAACCGATAGCGAAATACTGACGATGTCTGTCGCACAAAATGCTTATGTGCTCAATAAAAAATTTAAAAATTTAAAATTAGCACGAAGTAAGACTGAGGTTGCCTTTTTGTTGAAAGGAGGTGTTAATTGTATTTGGTGTCCATCCGATCTCCATAGGTTTTCCAAAAATGATATGTTTCTTAATAAAGAGTTTGCCTTAAGCATGGCCTGCCATTTAACGAAGGATCTTTTAATGAAAAAGATTTACTTGTTCCGACAAGATAAATTGGCTGATGTATTAACAGAAGGTATGCGTAACATAGGAGTTACTGTTGAGTATTGCTGATAGTAAATTGGTTTAATGTCAAAAAAAGAAAAAATTGTGACCTTTGATTTGGACGGAACTCTTGCTGATACAGCACCGGCCTTACTAAATGCTGGTAATGAACTTTTGAAGAGTATTGGGAGAAATCCAATAAAGCTCGAACAGTATAAAGGATTCATAGGCGGTGGGACAAAAAAGCAGGTAGAGAAGCTCTTGGTATCGACTGGAGGTATTCCAGATAGCGGTTTGGATGTCTACTTTGAGTTTTTTCAAGA
>CACJWR010000008.1 GCA_902596985.1 uncultured Alphaproteobacteria bacterium | reverse complement strand
GAAAGAGCACTTTATTCGATAGATAAATTGGTAGAGTGGGTTCCAAAAAGTGGTAGGAATAGACTTCATAGCATGGTATCGACAAGACCAGATTGGGTTTTATCTAGACAGAGGGCATGGGGGGTTCCATTAACATGTTTCATAAAAAAGGGTTTGGGCCCTGATCATGAGGATTTCATTCTCAAAGATGAAAAGATTAATCAAAGACTGGCTGATATACTCAAAAAAGAAGGAGCAGATGCTTGGTTCCAAGAAGGCGCAAAAGAACGTTTTCTAGAAGGATTATATTCTCCAGATGAGTATGAACAAGTTATGGACATCCTTGATGTCTGGTTTGATTCAGGTTCAACGCATGCCTATGTCCTCCGAGATAGAGCGGATGGAAAGTGGCCTGCTGATTTATACCTTGAAGGAACAGATCAGCATAGAGGTTTTTTCCATTCCTCTCTCCTTCAATCATGTGGCACTCAAGGACAAGCCCCTTACCAAGGTGTATTAACCCATGGATTCATTTTGGATGAGAAGGGTTTCAAGATGTCCAAATCACTTGGCAATACAGTAAGCCCTCAGCAGGTAATCAAGCAGTTTGGAGCTGATATACTGAGACTTTGGGTTGCCCAAAGTGACTACACAGTAGACTTAAGGATCGGAAATGAAATTCTAAAAGGGGTGACTGATAGTTATCGAAAATTAAGGAACACTGTAAGATTTTTACTAGGAAACTTAGGTACGTATTCCGATCAGAAAGATATAGCTTATAATGAATTACCTAATCTCGAAAAGTATATTCTTCATAGAGTCTGTGAAGTTGATGAGAAAATAAGATCCTCTTACCAAGATTATTCTTTTCAATCGGTGTTTCAAACTTATTTCCAATTCTGCACCCAAGATCTTTCTTCGTTCTATTTTGATATTCGAAAGGATGTTTTGTATTGCGATTCAGAGATTAGTTTAAAAAGAAGAGCCACACTTAAAGTTCTTGATATCTTGTTTTTTAGATTGACTACATGGTTTTCCCCAATTCTACCATTTACAATGGAAGAAGTGTATTTAGAGAGATTTCCTGAAGAAGGAAATTCAGTACATTTATTGGATATTCCTAGTAACGAAAAAGACTGGTATAATCCTGAACATGCAAATCACTGGGATAAAATTAGAAACGTGAGGCGCGTCGTAACTGGGGCTATAGAAGTGTTGAGACAAGACAAGGTAATAGGTTCAAGTTTAGAAGCTTGCCCGATTATCTATATAAAAGACAAAGAGCTTTTTGAAATAATAAAGTCCATAGATATGAGCGAAGTGTGTATTACATCGAGTATAGATGTCGAATTTTCCCCGAACAGCATCGCTAATGCGTGCTTTACGCTCGATGATGTTCCTGGTGTTGGGGTAATTTGTAAAACTGCCCAGGGGAAAAAGTGCCAACGATGCTGGACGCTCAGCTTGCCAATAGATAAAAGCGAGGGCGACGACTTATGTGATCGTTGCAAGCAGGCGATCATTTAAATTAAAATCGAATTATTAATTTATTCTCTCTCTAGGATGAGTAGATTTATAGACTTGCAGTAATCTTTTTTGTTCTATCTGAGTATATATTTGTGTGCTGCTCAATGCAGAGTGACCAAGAAGCTTTTGGATGCTTCGTAAGTCTGTGCCTGCATTTAATAAGTGAGTGGCGTATGAATGTCTCAATGAGTGAGGTGTGATCGACGAAGGAAGACCAATCAACCCTCTTGCTCTTTCCAATGCCTTCTGAAAAGATCTAGGAGACATTCTTTTTCCTCTTATTCCAAGAAAAACATATTCACTGTTAGAAATAGGATAAGGGCAATGTTTTTTATAATTTTCAATTGCTTGGTTAGCAATATCGATTACTGGCACCATTCGCTCTTTTTTTCCTTTGCCCTTGATCAATACGCTTGTATTTAACGGTAGCATATTTGTTTTCAAATCTAGTGCTTCCGAAATTCTCAGACCACAGGTATACAATAATAGAAAGATGGCCTGGTTTCTGGATATTATCCATTTTTTCTCTTTTTTGTTTTCGAAGGCTCTGAATAGTTTTTTTATCTCGTTGATAGTTATCGGTCTTGGAAGTTTTTTATCTTTTTTCGGAGAATCTAAATTCGAAATAGCTGCGTTGAAAATATTATGGGAGTTTTCTAACCATTGGAAAAAGTTTTTTAAGCTAGATATTTTTCTAGAAAGTGAAGAAGCTTTTACCGACCTATTTCGAAGGCTTAAAATCCATAATCTAATTTTATGAGAACTTATATCTGATAGATCAGATTTTAAAACAGGTTGGGATTCTTGAAATGAAAAATGAAGAAAATCTTTCAAGTCCAATGAATATGCTTTAACGGAGTTTTCTGAAAGATTTCTCAAGTTTATGTTATATGATGCCCACTCTTTTATTAAGGCATTTAACTCTATCTTCATTTTTACAACAAGCTTTCCAAGTGCTTGGATATTACCTGAGCAAAAAACTCTAAATAATCTGTTGACTGATCAACGGAAAAAGTGGATTCGTCGGCTGACTCAAAAAAAAGAAATCCTTTAAATTCGCTATTAACTAAAAGGGAAATAATTGCTTCCGATTTTGTGCTCTCTTCTCTAGCAATTAATTGCTCAGCCTCTTTTTTTTTATCGTTAACTACATTTGTGAGGCGAACGGTTTTTCCTTTTGTTATTCCTATTTTCTGTGCAAATTTGATTATCTCCTCATTAGATTTCAAAATACAGTTTTGAATATTGGAATTAGAGAACGTATTGTCGCTTACAACTATTTTTATTACATCTACTCGCAATATTTCTGTGGCTTTAAAACATAAAAATTTAAATAGAGCGCCTATATCTCTTGTTTCAATAGTTTTTAAGCAACACTTATGAATTTTCTTAATTCCCAATTGATTTTCGTAAGCATGTTGAATTATTTGACTGTTGGTACTTTTTAACTTTTCTACTTTCTCTCCAAGTTTTTTTAGAAAAACATTTCTGATATCGATCAGATTTTCTTCATCAGGGAAATCTGAGTCCTTTAGAAGTGCAAGCAATAATTCCTTATCCAGTAAAATTAAGTCTGGATTTTCTAATATTTTTTGTCGCTCTTCAGGAACTATTTCAATTTTATTCATATATTTTTTAAATAATAGATTGGCCAGTTTTTTCCCAGTCAGCCGTAAATTGGCTTAAACCAGAGTCAGTTAGGGGATGCTTTACAAGCTTTTCAAAAATATCTAAGGGAATTGTTGCAACATCTGCTCCAAAGCGAGCGCATTGTTTTACATGATTGATTGTTCGTATAGATGCCGCCAGAATTTTAGTCGAAAATTTATAGTTTGAATAAATTAACTTTATATCCGATATCAAATCTATTCCTTCTAAATTTAAATCATCTAAACGACCTATAAAGGGACTTACATACTCAGCACCAGCTTTTGCAGCTAAAAGAGCTTGCGAAGAAGAAAAACAAAGAGTCATATTCACACTTATACCTTTGTTTGATAAAGTTTTACATGCCTTCAATCCATCCCAAGTGATCGGAAGTTTAACAGTGATGTTCTCTGCTATATCGGCGAGCTTTTTACCTTCTTGTACCATTGTGTCTGAATCTAGAGCTGATACCTCAGCACTTACAGAGCCAGAAACTATTCCTGCCAATTCAGATATCACCTCGATCATGTTTTTGCCTGACTTTAATATGATCGATGGGTTGGTTGTTACGCCGTCTACAAGACCGAGTCCACAGTACTTGCGAATCTTATCAATGTCTGAACCATCCAAAAAAAGCTGCATGAAATCTTACCCAATTTAATATATTTTCTTGGACTTTAGTCTATATGGTGATTTATTTCAAAGGAAGAGAAAAAGTGTAAACTCAGATAAATGGCATTTGAAAGACAGTTTGGAGTTATCTTCACAAACCCAAAGCTTCCAGTTTTGGACTATAGTACCTTAGATGACAATATTGGAATTGGCAGTTTAGTAGAAGTGCCCTTAGGTTCCCAAGTTGTCGTTGGCATTGTTTGGAGTGAGGGAGATACTAAATTCGATCATAGTCGACTTAAGAAGATCATTGGTACCGTTAACAAGATAAAACTGGAGCCTGATTTTATTGATTTCTTGAAAAAGACACATGCCTACACGCTATCTCCCATCCAATCTTTCTTAAAAATGGCAGTTCAAAACTTAAAGTTTCATAAAGATCAAAAAATGCCTATTGCCTATTCACTGAATAGCTCCAACTACTCCAAAATCACAAAGCGTCAAAAGGAGCTTATTAGGTATTTCAAAGAGCAACCTCAGAGAATCGCTCAATATAAACAAATAAAAAAAGATCTAGGTGTAAGTTCTTCAGTTGTAAGAAGTTTGGAAAATAAAGGAGTGTTATCGAAAGTCACCGAAAATAAATATAAACAAGAAAAAACTTTCAATGAACCGATTACATTATCTTCCCAACAGAGACAAGCAGTGGCAAAAATAAGAGAAAAGTATGTAAAGAATGAGTTTCAGTCATGGCTATTATTTGGTGTTACTGGTTCAGGTAAAACCGAGGTTTATTTGAATCTAGCAAGTGAGCGTATAGAGGAAGGAGAACAAGTTCTTATTTTATTACCTGAAATTTCTTTAACTGTAGATTTTAAACAACGTATTATGAAAAGATACGGAGCGCTTGCAGGTGAATGGCACTCACAACTATCTTTAAACGAAAGACGAAAAGTGTTTAAAAATGTAGTAAGCGGTCATTTAAAGCTTCTGATAGGAGCCAGATCAGCACTTTTTTTACCATTTAAAAACTTAAAACTTATCATTGTGGACGAAGAGCATGACTCCTCTTATAAACAAGAAGAAGCCCCAATATATAATGCAAGAGATCTCGCTGTTTTAAGAGCTTCAACTTTGAAATCACGAATCATTCTATCTTCAGCTACTCCCAGTATCGAGACATGGCATAATTGTAGATTGGGTAAGTATCATAAAGTTGACCTTCCCAAACGTTTTGGTGAAGTTTATGAACCTAGAGTGACTTTAATTGATATGAATGTTGAAGAAACCCCAAAAAATAGTTGGATATCTGTTTCAATCATTGATCAGATAAAGATAAGTTTGGAAAAAAAAGAGCAAATTTTAATTTTTCTTAATAGAAGGGGTTATGCGCCAATAGCATTTTGTACAGCATGCAGAATTTCTTTGAAGTGTAAAAATTGCAGTACAAAGCTAGTTTATCATAAGACAAAAAACTGCTACCTGTGCCATATATGTGGCTATAGAGTTTCAGAAAAAACGAAATGTGTTAAGTGTAAGTCGAATGATAATTTTATACCTATTGGGCCAGGTGTTGAAAGAATTAGAGATGAGATCTCCAGATTGTTTCCCAATGCTTCATCACAGATTTTTTCTTCAGATAGTTTTTCAAAGGGAGAAAAACATTTAGAAGATATGGATAAAATAAAGTCAGGGGAAATTAATATCATTATAGGTACTCAATTGGTAGCCAAAGGATATAATTTTCCTCATTTAAAGCTTGTAGCAGTAATTGATGCAGACATGGGTCTAAATGCTGGCGATCATAGGGTAATGGAGAAAAGCTATCAGGTAATTAAACAAGTTATAGGGCGAGCAGGACGGTATGCCTCTGACGGGCGAGCGTTAATTCAAACTTGGATGCCTCGACATCCTGTTTTACAAGCATTACTAAAGGATCATGGAGAAATATTTCTTAACACTGAGTTAGAACAAAGAATAGAAGCTAATGTTCCGCCTCATGGAAAATTTATATCGTTGATATTGTCAGGAAGAAAGGAAAGCACACTTATCGATTTTGGTAAGGAATTAAAAAATCAATTTTATTCACTACAATTAAAGGACTTTGAGATTTTTGGCCCTGCTGTCGCGCCAATTTCAAGAATAAAAAATAAATCGAGAGTAAGGTTACTTATTAAGTCGAATAAAATGACAAAAATATCGCAGATCGAAGTGCGAGACTGGCTAAAAAATATTACAGCACCAAATAATATTTACTTTAGTGTGGACATTGATCCGTATAATTTCTATTAGTTCAGGAGAGTTATTATTTAAAAAGACTAATGAAAAATTCTGATATTAACATAAGGCCCCTGTCCCATTTTTACAATATGCCTTTGTATGAAAGTGGAGAAAGTGTTATTAGAGGCAAAGAGAATGTAGTAAAGTTGAGTGCGAACGAGAACATGAATGGCCCATGTAATGAGGTGCTCAATCAGTTTGGATATTACTCTAAAAACATTTTCGAGTATCCAGATAGTAATCATTTTGCTCTACGACGTAAAATCGGCGAGATACATGATTTAGATCCTAATAGAATAATTTGTGGAGCTGGATCTGATGAGATCATCCAATTATTATGTCGCTGTTTCTGTGAGAAAAATGATGAGGTTATTTATACGGAGCACGGCTTTTTAATGTATAAGTTGTCTGCTTTAGCCGCAGGAGCGAAGCCTGTAGAAGTTAAAGAAAGAAATCGCACTGCATCTGTAGAGAATATTTGTGCAGCTATCACAGCCAAAACAAAGATGATTTTTTTGGCGAACCCAAATAATCCAACAGGAACTATGATTTCAGAAACTGAAGTAGAGGAGCTCCTAAATAAAATACCTGACAACATTTTACTTGTCTTGGATGGTGCTTACTCAGAATATGTGGATTCTTTTGATGGAGGAATTTCACTAGTAAATAAATATGGAAATTTATTTGTGACTAGAACATTTTCTAAAATATTCGGGCTTGGTGGATTACGCGTCGGGTGGGGCTATGGTGCAAGAGATTTAACAGATGTTTTGAATTCCGTTCGATCACCTTTTAACGTATCGTCTTTGGGTTTAAAAATGGCCGAATTAAGTATTGCAGATGTAAAGTTCGTTAACGAGCAAAGAGAGCTCAACAGAGTAAATAGAGAAGCACTCCGAAGTAAATTGCTTGGTCTTGGATTGAAAATAGATCAATCGTTTGCAAACTTTTTGCTTCTAAGGTTTCTGAGCGAGGAGCAAGCCAATACAATTGATTTATTCTTAAAGGGAAAAGGGTTTATTTTAAGAAAGGTGGGCTCTTATGGCCTTCCAAAATGCCTCAGACTTTCAATTGGTAGCAAAGAAATATGCGACAAGCTATACTTAACCCTAGCGGAGTATTTTGAAAAAAATGAAAGAGTTTAGAAAAATATCCGTTATCGGCTTAGGTTTAATTGCGTCTTCGATATGTCTGACCTTAAGACAAAAAGATCCAACAATTAAATTGGTAGGATACGATAAGGATAAAGTAGTGAGAAATAGAGCGAAAAAGATCGGTTTATGCAAAGTTGAAAGTAATTTAGGGAACGCGGTGAGCGGGGCCCAGCTTATAATACTCTGTGTGCCCGTTGGCCAAATGCAAGCTGTATCAGAGAGATTAAAAAAAATCATTGAGCCCGGGACAACAATTACAGACGTTGGATCAGTAAAACTCTCAGTTATTGAAGAAATAGAGTCTAACATAGAGAGCGTTGGAGGTAAGTATGTCCCCTCTCACCCCATTGCTGGAACTGAAAGGTCGGGGCCTGACGCAGGTTACGCCGGGCTGTTTGAAGGCCGCTGGTGCATACTGACACCCACAAAAAAAACTAACAAGAAAGCATTGAATAGTCTTGAGACCTTTTGGAAGTTTATAGGTATGCAAACTAAAATAATGACACCTGACCATCATGATCTAGTTCTTGCCGTCACATCTCATGCACCTCATCTAATTGCATACACTATGGTAGGGGTTGTTGATGACCTAGAAACAGTTACAAAGTCGGAAATAATCAATTACTCAGCAGCGGGTTTCAGAGACTTCACAAGAATAGCGGCGTCTGACCCGGTTATGTGGCGAGATATTTTTTTAAATAATCAAGATGCGCATTTGGAAGTATTAGGTCGATTTACTGAAGAACTATTTTCATTGCAGCGAGCCATACGAAAAAAAGACGGTGAATATTTGTTAAAATATTTTGAAAGAACTAGAAGGATAAGGAAAGGTATAGTAGCTGCCGGTCAAGATACAGGTACACCAAACTTTGGGAGAGACTAGTATCGTGTTGGAAACTGGTAAATAGGAATAGCGTTTATATAAAATAAACCTTTATTTAAGCTAAGCTTAATAGGAATTGCTTGTATTTCAGCACTCCTTGTTGGATTGTTGATGATTAAAAGCAAGTTTACAATATCTATTATGCTTTGAATTAATTCATTATCTGTTTTTATTTTTGAGATGTTCTTTGGGCTAAGTTTTAAAAGACAAGCAACATCTTCCTTAGTAGTCAATTTAAACAAGTTCACGGCAACCATGTCATTGCAACTTAGCTTAAAAAATCCAACATTTATATCTAGTTTTTGTAACATTATGTTTTCGAGTTTTATTGGCTTATAAGGTGCTTCTCGGCTACTTATAACACTATTTAATATTGTACCTTGAAGGATTAACTTATTTGGCTTTTCAGGATCTTTTTTATAAACTTTATTCAAAATGCTAACTTCTAAATTATCCGCTTGGAAATAAAAATCTAAATTCCTATGATCCGCATCCTTTAGCGCAAAAATCACTTCCTTAGCTTCAAGTATTTTAGTGTTTCTTTCGTCGGATATTTGCCAATTTTCTTGTTCAGTGATTAACTTAAATTTACCAGAAAAAGGTCTGCCAGATATGCTAGCCTTCAATTTATTTGATGAGCTGTTGAATATTGGATAGTCCATACTGGTGACCATGGGTTTCTCTAAAAATAGAATAAAATCAGAAAAATTATAAATTAATCTTATGATTTTTAATTTTAGGAATTCCAATTTTATAGGAGTATTATTTAACTGGAATTGAAAATCCGACACTTTTATTCCAAATTTAAAAGGAAAGCCATAAGTTGTAATTTTTTCATCACTTAAAGCTACTGCCCATTCATTACTTAAATGCTGTTTAAGCGCTTCTTTTTGAATATTTGCAGCTATTGCCCATACAAAGTACAATGCAATTAAAAAAGCAAATACAAATAAGGAAAAGGTATATATTTTTTTTTTCATGAAAATTTGGTATATGTGATTTTGATTTGGATTCATCAATGGTAATACTTTTTCAAGTGGCTAAGAACAATTAATATGACTTTAATAAATTTTTGGATAGATATTGGCAAAGAAGAAAAAATACTCACTCAAATTAGTAAAAGCTGAAACACAAGGGTTCAGCCAGCCTATACAACAAGTTGTATTAATGCTTATTTCGTTATTGCTAGTAATGGTGGGCAGTTATTTTATGTTCCCCTCCGTTGCACCTATTTTCTTGTCTTCACCATATTTAAATGGGGTCATTTTAACAGTTTTCTTTTTTGGGATTCTTTGTTGTTTTTGGCAAATATTTGTAATAATTGCAGCTGTAAACTGGGTCGAAAACTTTGCTCTGGATACACCAGGTCATGAGTTCTCAGATCCTCCCAGATTGTTGATACCTCTGGCATCTTTATTGAAAGGGAAAAAATCAAAAACTATCCTAACTTCGAGTTCTTTAAACTCGATACTAGACTCGGTGGCAACTAGATTGAATGAGGCAAGAGATCTAACACGATATGTTATTAATCTACTTATTTTTTTAGGTCTCTTAGGGACCTTTTATGGTCTTGCGATTACCGTTCCAGAGGTTGTCAACACTATAAAAAGTTTAGTGCCAAAAGAAGGGCAAACGGGAATAGAGGTTTTTGATAATTTAATGGCGGGTTTAGAAGGTCAACTTGGTGGTATGGGCACCGCATTTGCCTCATCTCTTCTGGGTTTGGCTGGTAGTTTAGTAGTTGGTCTTTTGGAGCTATTTGCAAACCATGGCCAAAACAGATTCTATATGCAATTAGAAGAATGGCTTTCATCTTTCACTAGCATAGGTATTTTTGGAGATACTGAAAATGTCGATGAGACAACCAATGATGGTAAACTAAGTCCAATTATATCAGCAGTGGGGGCGCAAATATCCGAGCTTGGACAAATGTTTGAAAAATCGATCGACAATAGCGCTAAAACAAATGAGCAAATAAATAGCTTATCTCACGCTATAGAAGAGCTTGCAGGTTCAAAGGTCATACGGTCAAAAACAGTAACTAGTACTGATGGATTTGATAAAACCTCTATTGAAAAGTTGGTTTCTTCTCAACAAGACCTGAATACATTAATAAAAGGACAGTTTGGGGAGAGAAGTACAAGAGATTTAGAGAACTTGACCCGTCTTAGGAATATTGAAGTGCAACTTTCAAGATTGGTTGATGAATTGGCTAATGCGCGTCACGATGCTCTTTCAGAACTAAGATCAGATCTAGCTCAACTCAGTAAAGCAATAATTGATTTGGCAAGGAATAGCGGCAAGGGTTAACTATGCTTACCAGGAGGAGTGGAGAGCGATTTACTACTAATATATGGCCTGGATTTGTGGATGCGATGACGGCCATATTGTTAATCTTGATGTTTATTCTATCGATATTTATGATAGTTCAATCAGTTTTACGAGATACAATTTCTTCTCAAAAAATTGAGCTCGATGAGCAGCAAACGGAGCTTTCACAATTAGGGAATAACCTCGAGGATTTAAGAAACCAATTGGGGATGTTAAAAACTGAGAAGTCAAATTTGCAAATTTTATCAAGCGAGCAAGAGGCCAAACTGACTAGACAAGAGGCTCAGTTACAAGAAAAAATAAATCTACTTACAAAATTACGAAATGATATGACAATTGCAGAAGCGAAAATAACAGACTTTAAATCGCAAGTTGCGTCTTTGGTAGCTAGACGTCAAGAGCTTAATGAAAATCTAAAACGTGAGATGGAAAAAACATCTAGAGAGATTTCAAACAGAGAAGCTGCGGAGATGGCTTTAGCTGCTGCAAGAGATACCATTAGTCAAAAAATTTCTAAAGAAAAAATGATGGCAGCATCTAACGAAGCTCTAGAGCAATTAGTAAAAAAATTAAAATATGAAAATAAGTCACTGGAAAACTTAACGAAAGAAAAGGAAATTGAGCTTAGTAAGGTAAAAGATAAGATGGAATCGATTAATAGGGATTTGACTGATGCAGAGAAACAGCGAGTACTAGAACAGTATGCGATAAGAAATTTACAAGAGAGTCTAATGGAGAAAAAGGAAGAGTTAGCCCTTATAACCCTTACTATTGAGGAAGAAAGAAAAAAAGCCTTGGAAACACTAAAACTATTAGCCGCTTCAAGAGAGGCTCAACGGATCTTAAAAGAACGTGCTGATAAATTTGAGACAAAATTGTCTGGGAATGATAGCATCCTCAAGGAGAAGGATTTAGCTCTGAGAGAAGCTAGGCTGAGATTAAGTGTTCAGGAGGAAAAGGCCAAAGCTTCAATGCAAGAGGTAGCTAATCTAACACTTCAAACAAATTCCCTTAAAGAGAGACTTGAGGAATTAACAGGGATATTAGATGCAACTATAGAAAAGGACTTTTCTAATAATGTAGAAATTAAATCATTAGGAGCAAAATTAAATGCTGCCCTAGCAAAAGTTGCATCTGAACAAAAAATCAGAGCTGAGCTAGAAGAAAAGGAGCGAAAGAGATTAGAAAATGAAACGAAGAACCTTCGAGAATATAGATCTGTCTTTTTCGGGAGATTAAAAAAGATCCTCGGAGACATTGAGGGTATCGATGTCGTTGGTGATAGATTTGTTTTTTCTTCCGAAGTTTTATTTGATCGAGGTTCTGCTGATATCGGGTTGGAGGGTAAACTTCAGTTGGATGCTATATCAAACGTACTTAAAGATATCTCGCAAAAGATCCCCGAAGATATAAACTGGGTTCTTAGAGTAGACGGCCATACTGATAAAACTCCGGTTAGTCAGAACAGCATTTTTAAGGATAATTGGGAATTGAGCCAAGCTAGGTCGCTGTCTGTAGTTAAGTATATGATCGCCAAACATGAAATAGATCCCAAAAGAATGTCTGCAGCCGGGTTTGGAGAGCATCAGCCAATTTCATCTTCCGACTTAATAGAGGATCTCGCTAAAAACAGGCGAATAGAATTTAAGTTAACAGAGCGATAATTATGAGAGAATATTAGCTTTGATTTTTTTCGATTGTCTTTCGCTTAAAGGTTTAAAAGCTAAATCAAGCTTGTTTTTATTAATCGATAACTTCACTATACCGCCTTTCTTCAGCTCTCCAAAAAGCAATGCTTCGGATAGTGGCTTTTTAATATGCTCCTGAATCTTTCTAGATATAGGCCTTGCTCCCATTTTTTCATCGTACCCTTCGTCAGCCAACCATTTCAATGTATCATCAGAGAACTCGATCGTAACATTTCTATCTATAAGTTGGCCTTCTAGTTGCAAAATAAACTTTTCTACAACTTGCATAATTATATCAATAGAAAGAGAATTAAAGGTTATTACTGAATCCAACCTGTTCCTAAACTCAGGTGTGAACATCTTTACAATCGCTGCATCTGCTTCCCCCTCTCTTTTGGTTCGATTAAATCCGATTGCCTCTTTAGCCTGCTCACTCGCGCCAGCGTTTGATGTCATAACGAGAATAACATTTCTAAAGTCAACCGATTTGCCATTATGGTCTGTAAGTTTTCCATGATCCATTACCTGAAGTAAAATGTTAAATACGTCTGGGTGAGCTTTTTCAATCTCGTCTAATAATAAAACACAATATGGTTGCTGATCAACACCATCGGTCAGTAACCCCCCTTGGTCAAAGCCTACGTAACCAGGGGGAGCTCCTATGAGACGAGAAACTGAATGCTTTTCCATGTACTCTGACATATCGAACCTAAGCATAGAGATACCTAAAACATCAGCTAATTGCTTACATACCTCTGTTTTTCCTACGCCTGTGGGCCCAGCAAACAGATAGCATCCAATTGGTTTCTCAGGCTCTCGTAAACCCGCTCTGGATAGCTTAATCGATGAAGCAAGCATTTCTATTGCGATATCTTGTCCAAAAACAACTCTTTTGAGTGATTTTTCCAAATCTTTTAATACTTCTGAGTCGTTTTTTGAAATGCGTTTGGAAGGTATTCGCGCAATTTTTGAAATTATTTCTTCAATCTCCTTAACTCCTATTACTTTTTTCTTTTTGTTATCTGGCAATAGACTTTGAGCTGCGCCAGCCTCATCAATAACATCAATAGCTTTATCAGGAAGTTTCCTATCATGAATGTATTTATTTGCAAGTTCTACGGCAGTTTTGAGGCATTCATTTGAATACTTTATTTTATGGTGTTCTTCAAAGTATTGTTTGAGCCCATTCAATATTTTTATACTATCCTCCGTAGATGGTTCAACCACGTCTATTTTTTGAAAGCGCCTGGCTAGAGCCCTGTCTTTTTCAAAGTGGTTTCTATACTCTTTATAAGTTGTCGATCCCATACACCTTAGTGTACCTCTTTGAAGTGATGGCTTTAATAAATTCGATGCATCCATAGCGCCACCTGAGGTCGCTCCTGCTCCAATAACGGTGTGTATTTCATCTATAAATAAAACAGCCTTAGGGTCTTTTTCTAATTCTTTCATAACTTGCTTTAAGCGTTCTTCAAAATCACCTCTGTAACGTGTTCCAGCAAGGAGAGCTCCCATGTCAAGCGAATATATAGTTGATCCTTTTAAAATGTCTGGAGTTTGATCAGAAATAACTTTCCGTGCTAAACCCTCTGCTATAGCCGTTTTACCAACACCTGGGTCTCCGACAAGTATGGGGTTGTTTTTTCTCCTTCTACATAGAATTTGGATACATCTTTCAACCTCTAAATTCCTCCCGATTAGCGGGTCAATATCACCGTTTCTAGATTTTTCATTAAGGTTTATACAATATTTAGAAAGAGCAGTTTCCTTTTCAGGGTTACTGTTGGTATTTTCAGAGCTATCTTTTTTATCTCCTTCGTCTAGTTCCTTTTTTTCTTCATAGTTTGGGTTTTTTGACACTCCATGCGCTATAAAATTTACTGCATCATACCTTGTCATTTCTTGCTCTTGAAGAAAAAATGCAGCGTGACTTTCCCTTTCCGCAAATATTGCCACCAAAACGTTAGCTCCAGTTACTTCACTTCTTCCTGAACTTTGTACATGAATCGCCGCTCTTTGTATTACTCGTTGAAAGCCTGTCGTTGGGACGGCTTCACTACCTTCGACTTCAGTGACTAAGCTCCCTAATTCATTATTGAGAAAATTTTCTATATTGTTTCTTAATAAGTCTATATTTACGTTGCATGCATTTAAAACATTCGATGCGTCCCTTTCGTCGAGAAGCGCAAGTAATAAATGCTCCAATGTAGCCAGTTCATGATTCCTTTCATTTGCTAGCTTTAAAGCACTATGAATACTTTTCTCGAGTGAGCTTGAAAATGATGGCATCTTGATCCTTTCTAATTGAAGTCTTAGACTATATATATAACGATTAAAACAAAAATTCTAAAAAATTATTAAAAGTTGTCTTTTAGAGCCCGTATTTTTGCAAACCTAGAGACCGGGTCAGGCTCCACTATCTCGATATTATCTAGAATTGATGCCTCACTTTCTCTAAGAAATGGATTGGTTTCCAATTCCTCTTCTAATGTAGAAGGAACTGTGGGAATGCCTTTAGCAATACTTTCCAATGTTCTGATCCTTCTAGCTTTTAATTTCTCATTTTGTGGATCCACTGATAAAGCAAACTCTATGTTTGATTTTGTATACTCATGTCCTGAATAAATCATAATATCTTTGGGGAGTTGTTTTAATTTTTTTAGGCTTTTCCACATGTCTTCAGGTGTTCCTTCGAATAATCTTCCACAGCCCATTACCATCAATGAGTCACCACTAAATAATGCTTTGTCTTCCATTAAACCGTAAGCAATGTGCCCTATCGTGTGCCCATCAACATCATAAATTTCAAATGTTTTTGACCCTATTTTTAATTCTTTCCCTTCTTCTACTTCAACGTCAAGGGGTGGAAGCCTGTGTTTATCCCTCTTCGCCCCAATAACTTTTGGTGAATATTTAATTTTTAAGTAATTTATGCCATCTATGTGGTCGTTATGATGATGGGTAATAAGTATAGCGTCGAGGCTCAAGGCTTTTCTATCTAGATACGTTTCTATTGGCCCATGCTCAGGCGCATCAACCAAAATATTCTTGTTTGTTTTCTCATCTCTTATAAGATAGGCATAATTATCTGAGAGGCAGGGAATAATTTCAATCAAAGACATATTTAGCAGATCCTTATTTATCAACAAAGCTTTATACTAGCAATAATTTAACAGATTTAGCAATATTGGAAAATTAACAATGAGATTGGATGTTATTCAATTGAAAGAGTTTTACAGAGGCACCGAACTTGGAAGAACGACAAAACAATTAATAAACAGAGTTTTAGAAACGAAAATTGATACCAAAAGTGGCTCTTTGACAATTGGCTTTGGTTTCGCGTGCCCATTTCTCGAGAACAAAATGAAAGATAGCGAAAATAAGAATTTTCTTTTATTGATGCCGAGTGAGCAAGGCGTTATCCCATGGCCTGAAAAGTCTAAAAGTGTAACGGCTCTGGTTGATGAAGTGTCTTGGCCAATAACTACGTCCGCAGCAGATTTAATTTTAATATCACATGGTTTAGAGGTTAGTGATAATCAAGATCTTTTGCTACAAGAAGTACTTCGTGTATTAAAAGACAGCGGAAAACTAGTCATTATAGTACCAAATAGAACAGGCTTTTGGGCAAGGTCTGATAGTACTCCCTTTGGGTATGGGAAGCCATATTCGATTTCGCAACTAACTGCACTACTTCAAAAAAACCAGTTTCAAATTGATAGTATAACGCCCAGTTTATATGGTTTTCCTGCAAAAAAAGGCTATTGGCTCAAGTCTTTATTGCTATGGGAAAGAGTGGGTAAAAAGCTAAATAGTTTCTTCTTAGGAGGTCTTCTTGTTGTAGAGGCAAAGAAAAATGTTTTCGCGGTGAAGAATGTAAAGTCGGCTAAGTCAAAGAGATATTTCACCTCAGTTGAGGTCCCTGTCTCCACAATGTCCCAAGCTTAATTTGAAAAATATAAAAAAATTTAAAAAAAGAGCAACCAACAACTTGTCATAGTTGGACTGGTCTGTTATTTACATATTGCAGTCGTTTTACGACATCTAGCGTATAAAACTCAATTAAAGGTGGTATGTTTGCAAGAAATTAGCGAGATAAACTCAAAGCCATCTGCTAGGTATGCACTCGCCTTATTTTCTTTGTGCCAAGATGACAAGACTAATAGAGAGATAGAAAAACACGTGCTAAATCTTCTGGAGATATTGAAATCAGATAACGGATTGAATTCTTTTTTAAGAAATCCAACTTTTTCCTCAAGTGATCAGGAAAATGTATTTGGAACTGTGAGTAGAAAAATAAAATTACCTAAGCACCTTCACAACACAGTTTGTCTAATGATAAGAAAAGGGCGGGGTTATGACCTAGTAAATTTTAGTGAGGATTTCTTAAAACTCTGTTCAGCTAGTAAAAATGAACTTACAATTCATATTAGAACCGCAAAAAAAGTAAGTGATGTAAAAATGGGAGCATTAAAGAAATCTATAGAAAAGATTACTAAACGTGTTGTAAGGCTTGAGTCAGAAAATGATCCAGATATAATTGCTGGAATTGAACTCAAAGTTGGATCATTTTTGTTTAACTCAAGTATTAATTCGAAACTTGAAAGCATGAAAAATATTTTGAAAAGAGGTTGATTATTATGAACATTCAAGCAGCTGAGATCTCAAAGATCTTAAAAGAACAGATAAAAAATTTTGGTGATGATACAGAAGTAGCAGAGGTTGGAAAAGTTTTATCTGTTGGGGATGGGATAGCACGTGTATACGGTTTAGACAAAGTGCAAGCTGGTGAGATGGTTGAGTTCCCTGGTGGAACAATGGGAATGGCACTAAATTTAGAGATAGATAATGTAGGCGTGGTGATATTTGGCTCAGACAGAGATATAAAGGAAGGGGATCTTGTAAAGAGAACTAGCTCGATTGTAGATGTTCCTGTAGGGATGGAATTGTTAGGGAGAGTTGTTGACGGACTAGGTAATCCAGTTGACGGGAAAGGCCCTGTAAAATCGAAAACAAGATCAGTTGCCGACGTAAAAGCGCCGGGAATTATTCCACGAAAATCTGTGCATGAACCCATGGCAACTGGGCTCAAGTCCGTTGACTCTTTGATTCCTATAGGTAGGGGGCAGAGAGAGTTAATAATAGGGGACAGACAGACCGGTAAAACCGCAGTTGCGATTGACACTATATTGAACCAAAAAAGCTACAATGATGCCGCTGGATCTGATGAGAGCAAAAAACTATATTGCGTTTATGTGGCAATAGGGCAAAAACGATCGACTGTCGCTCAACTAGTAAAAAAATTAGAGGAAACAGGGGCTATTGAGTATTCGATTGTGGTCGCAGCTACGGCTTCCGACCCAGCGCCAATGCAATTTTTAGCGCCTTACTCAGCGACAGCTATGGCAGAGTATTTTCGTGATAATGGCAAACATGCTCTTATAATATATGACGATCTTTCAAAGCAAGCTGTTGCATACAGACAAATGTCGCTCCTACTTAGAAGACCACCTGGGAGAGAAGCTTATCCAGGAGACGTATTCTACTTACACTCTCGTTTACTTGAAAGATCCGCAAAACTGAACGAAGATAATGGATCAGGATCATTAACGGCTTTACCAATAATTGAGACCCAAGGAGGAGATGTGTCCGCATTTATTCCCACAAACGTTATCTCAATCACGGACGGTCAAATATTCTTAGAAACAGAGTTATTTTATCAAGGTATCCGCCCCGCAGTTAATACGGGGCTATCGGTCTCTAGAGTTGGATCTTCAGCGCAAACCAAGTCGATGAAATCAGTAGCTGGCTCTATCAAACTGGAGCTAGCACAGTATAGAGAGATGGCAGCCTTCGCTCAATTTGGGTCAGATTTAGACGCAAGCACGCAGGCGCTACTTAATAGAGGAGCGAGGCTAACAGAATTACTAAAGCAGCCTCAATACTCTCCCTTAACTAACGCAGAGCAAGTTATCGTAATATATGCAGGGACAAAAGGTTATTTAGATAAAACGCCTGTTAGTGAAGTTACAAGTTTCGAGAAAAATCTTGTGAATTATCTAAGGTCTGAGGGAAAAGCTGTGGTAGATGAGCTGACAATTAACGACCAAAAAGTAGAGGGTGAAATCGAAAACAAAATCAAATCACTTCTAAACAATTTTTTAAAGACACAGATTTAGTGAAAAAATTTAAAAATGCCCAGCTTAAAAGACCTAAAAATACGAATTGATAGTGTAAAGTCCACTAGAAAAATTACTAAAGCTATGCAGATGGTTGCAGCCGCAAAACTTAGAAAGGCTCAGGAGTCAGCTGAAAGAGGTAGGCCATACGCTGAAAAAATGCGTGACATTGTGTCTAACCTAGCATCAAGTGTCAAAAACATTGCTGGGGACAATAAGTTTTTGGGAGATGGTGGTGATTGTAAAAAGTTTCTACTGATTGTGGCAACCGCCGAGAGAGGTCTATGCGGTGGATTTAATTCCTCAATCGTAAAGTTAGCTAAGTCCAGAATAGCCGAGCTTACAAGCCAGAACAAAGAGGTAAAAATACTTACAATAGGGAAGAAGGGTAGAGAGCAGCTTAACAGAGAATTTGAGAGCCTTTTTATCGGTCACGTAAATCTAAGTAACGAAAAAAATATCACGATAGATACGGCAAGAAAGATATCAATGGACATCATTTCAAGGTTTGAAGACGGTGAATATGAAGTTGCGGAGATTTTTTATAATAAGTTTGCTTCAGTTATCTCTCAAATACCCAGCTCATATAGACTATTGCCCGTTTCCTTCAACGAAAAAGAATCCGATGCAAGTAATCTTAGCTTTAATTTTGAGCCCGACGAAGATGAGATATTGAACGAAATAATACCAAAAAGCATCGCGACGTCAATTTTCTCTGTTCTTCAAGAAAATGCAGCCTCGGAACAGGGATCAAGGATGGCAGCAATGGATAATGCGACCCGCAATGCAGGTGAAATGATCGACAAGCTAACCATAGATTTTAACCGATCAAGACAAGCGGCTATTACAAACGAATTAATTGAAATCATTTCTGGTGCTGAAGCACTTTAAATTAAAAGAACAGGAGTTGAAGATGTCAAAGGAATTAGGAGTTATAACTCAGGTTATCGGAGCTGTAGTAGACGTAAAGTTTGAAAGCCATCTGCCCGCAATTTTAAATGCTCTCGAGACCGATAATAATGGTTCAAGATTGATTTTAGAGGTAGCTCAGCACCTAGGTGAAAATTCAGTTAGGACCATAGCTATGGATAGTACTGAGGGTCTAGTTAGAGGTACAACAGTTTCAGATACAGGTAGCCCTATAAGTGTACCTGTAGGTAATGCAACTCTTGGCAGAATTTTGAATGTTGTTGGAGATCCAGTGGACGAGAAAGGGAAAGTTAGTCAGAAGGAAACAAGGCCAATACACCAAGATGCACCAGAGTTCTCTGCCCAAGCAACTGAGACAGAGATTTTAGTTACAGGTATTAAAGTTATCGATCTTCTCTGCCCATACTCTAAAGGTGGTAAAATTGGTCTTTTTGGTGGGGCTGGTGTAGGAAAAACCGTTTTGATTATGGAATTAATCAATAACATAGCAAAAGTACACTCTGGGTTCTCAGTTTTTGCTGGGGTTGGAGAAAGGACTCGGGAAGGCAATGATCTGTATCACGAAATGATTGAGTCTGGTGTTATAAATCCAGACAAGCTCGAGGAATCTAAGGTGGCACTGGTTTATGGGCAGATGAACGAACCTCCAGGAGCTAGAGCACGGGTTGGACTGACTGGTCTTACACTAGCCGAGCAATTCAGGGATCAATCAGGAACCGATGTCTTGTTTTTCGTGGATAACATCTTCCGTTTTACACAAGCGGGTTCAGAGGTCTCTGCTCTTTTAGGCAGAATACCTTCAGCTGTGGGTTATCAGCCTACATTAGCAACTGATATGGGAGCACTACAAGAAAGAATAACATCTACTAAATCAGGATCCATCACTTCAGTTCAGGCTATTTATGTCCCAGCTGACGATCTAACAGACCCTGCACCAGCTACATCTTTTTCTCATTTAGATGCGACAACAGTTTTGAGTAGAGCAATTTCTGAAATTGGAATATATCCAGCTGTAGACCCGCTTGATTCAACAAGTAGGATATTAGACCCCCAAATAGTAGGTGAAGATCATTATAATGTTGCTAGAGATGTACAGGGTATTCTCCAAAGGTACAAATCGTTACAAGATATTATAGCAATATTGGGTATGGATGAATTATCTGAAGATGATAAGTTAACTGTTGCCAGAGCACGGAAAATACAAAGATTTCTGTCTCAGCCATTTGATGTTGCAAAGGTATTTACCGGCTCTGATGGTAAACAAGTTCCACTCGATGTTACTATTGACAGCTTTAAAAGAGTTGTTGCAGGTGAATTTGATCATCTACCAGAGTCTGCATTTTATATGGTTGGCGGTATAGACGAAGTCATAGAGAAGGCTGAAAAGACGGCTGCTGATGTAGCATAGGGGCCTAAAGGTAATTGGAATGACAAATAAATTTGAGCTCAGTATAATATCGGCAGAAAGTAAAGTTTTTGAAGGCAAAGTGGAAAATATTTTAGTGCCAGGAATGGTTGGTGACTTTTTAGTGCTTTCAAATCATGCCCCTTGCATTAGTAGTATACGTCCTGGTTTTTTGGAATTTTCTGAGGAAACAAGCGATAAGCAGAGATATTTTGTTTCTGGAGGCATCATAGAGGTTATTAATAACGTGGTCTCAGTATTAGTAGACTCCGCTGTTGCTGGTGATAAAATTGTGAAGGAAGATATAACTAATCTTATTTCTGAAGTTAATGACAGATTATCTGCCGCAGATACCATAAATAAAGATGATTTGGGACTAAGGAAAAATGACCTGGAAGAGGCATTGAAACAAGCCTAAATTTTAAAACTCATTATTAAGGAAAATGAGAACAATACTTGTTTAAAGATATACGAATTGCGCTCATTTTCAGTGTCGTATTACTCGATATTATAGGCATTGGAGTTATATTTCCTATTATACCGGATCTATTGAAAGAAGTTGGCATAGATAAAACTGCTAGTGCCGCTTTTTGGGGAGGCCTTTTGTCTTCATCCTATGCTTTTATGCAATTCGTTTTTTCACCAACAATTGGGACATTATCAGATATTTTTGGCAGGCGCCCTGTATTACTTGTGGCATCATTGTTGTTAGGGATCGATTATTTGCTGATGGGATTTGCTGAAAATATTTTGATCCTTTTTATCGGTAGAATCATTGGGGGCCTAGCTGGAGGAACTATAGCTACAGGTACTGCTTACTTGGCAGATATCTCGGATACCAAAGACAAAAAAAAGAACTTCGCCATCATAGGAGCGGCCTTCGGACTAGGTTTTATACTGGGACCGATTATAGGAGGATTGATGGGTGAGATTAGTGTAAGGGCCCCATTTTTCTTATCAGCGCTCTTATCTTTTCTAAACTTTTTTCTATGTTTACTCCTACTTCCGGAAACCCTTAAGGTAGGGACAAAAAATAAATTCAGAATAACAAAGTTAAACCCGTTCTTTAATATGTCTTATGTATTTAAAATACCTCTATTTAAAGGATTATTTTTTTGCTTCTTTCTTATCGCTTTCGCTAACACAGTTTATCCTGCGATATGGAGTTTTTGGGGAAGAGAAGTTTTCGGATGGTCTTCAGGAATGATTGGGTTTACTTTAGCGTGCTACGGCTTCTTACTTTTTATAGTTCAAGCATTTGTAATTCGATTAAAATTTTTTGATAAGCTTTCAACAAAAAATTTAACACTTTTTTCTTTAACCTGCGGAATTGTAGCGCTCGTTTCATTCGGTCTTGTACGAGAAGAAATCCTAGTTTTTGCCATAATACCGATGGCAGCTTTATCTGAAATGGTTAATCCAACTCTAAAAGCATTTATGTCAAATGAAATATCTGAAAAAGATCAAGGTATTCTTCAGGGCGTTTTAAATAGTATAGTTGGGTTTACTTCGGTTATCGGACCAATTTCCATGAGCTACATCTTTAGCATTGGGGCTTCAAAGGAATCACTTATTTATAGTCCAGGCGCACCATTTTTGTTTGCTGGATGTTTATTTTTTGCTTCTCTGATCTTGATAAGGCGATTTTTAGCTTAAAATCGTTTATTCAGTTTGAATATAAACCTTCATAGATAGGTTTTAAAGACTCTTCACTAAATAGCGATGAGACAGAACTTTCGTTAGATATATTTAACATGGCATGAGCTAAAAGAGGCGCAGCAGTAATTATACGGATTTTTTGGCACCTCGATACATTTTCAGTTGGTTCGATAGTATCGGTGATAACCATCGAGCTAAGGTTGGAATTAGAAATTCTCTCTATTGCTTCTCCGGAAAGAACACCGTGAGTTATATACGCGTGCACTTCTTTAGCGCCCTTTTCCATTAGAAGTTCAGCCGATTTAATCAAGGTCCCAGCTGTATCACAAATATCATCAACTAGAATGCAGGTTTTATCTGAAACGTCACCAATAATAGTCATGGAGTTAATTTCTCCGGGAGCACTCCTTCTCTTATCCACTACCGCTAAATCCACGTCAATTTTTTCAGCAAGTTCTCTTGCACGCGATACTCCTCCAACATCAGGTGAAACTATTGTGATATTTTTATTTTTTGCGAAGTTATGTCTTATATCAATCGCGAATATAGGTGATGCATATAGATTATCCACCGGAATATCGAAGAAGCCTTGGATTTGGGCAGCATGAAGATCTAATGTAAGTACTCTATTTATACCTGCTTGTGCGAGCAAATTAGCCACTAATTTTGCGCTAATTGGGGTTCTGGCCTTTGTCCTTCTATCTTGTCTCGCGTAACCAAAATACGGGATTATTGCTGTAACTCTACTTGCACTAGATCTCTTAAGCGCATCGGCAATTATGAGTAGTTCCATCAGATTATCATTTGCTGGATTTGAAGTTGACTGAACTATGAACATATCCTCGCCACGAACATTCTCGAAAACTTCTACAAAGACTTCTTGGTCGCTAAACCGTTCTACACGAGCTTTTACGGGCTTTACTTTTGTGCCGAACAACAGACCGATTCTCTTACAAATACTTTTTGCTAGTGAAAGATTTGAATTCCCAGATATAATTTTTAATTTGCCGTTTGAGATCATTATTTGCGACTCTTTTATATGGGTTAATCCTATACGTTTTTCATATTTATGAAAGAAAAAGGATAACGTTAGTTTCGCCTTTTTCATTAATTTTTCAAAGTTTATTTATCTTCTATTCCCCGTAATTTCTGCCACGATATGATCTTCATAATTTTCATTGTCAACTGAAGTTTCTGAAACACAGTATTTTTGAATTGATTGATTTGTCCTATGGACACTCTCTTGGTCTTTACTTAATAGATGGTGCCATTTGGGCAAAGGTTTCCCTTCACTTATTAATCTATAACTACAACTCGAAGGGAGAAATTTAGAATTTTTGTGTAAATTGTCTTCAGTGAGTTTTAAGCAGGCTTTAACATTTTTTTCTCTATTCGAATAATCACTACACTTACAGCTCTGTAGCTCAAGCTTTGAGCATGATATGTTGGTGATAAAAATTTTCTTCTTATTAATTATTTTCAATAGACAGCACTTAGCGCAACCATCACATAAGGCTTCCCACTCATCTTGATTTAACTGATCAAGAGTATATTTTTCCCAGAAAAATTTTCTTAGCTTAGTCATCAGCTAAAACACTTTCTATAGTTTCACAATCTGATTTCATCTGTAAAATCAACTCCTTTTCCGAGTTAAACTTAAGCTCAGGTCTTATAAATTTGACTAGCGAAATAGAAACATTTTCTCCATATAAATTTTCATCGAAGTCAAATATGAAAACCTCAATATTTGGCTCATAGTCGCCATAGGTTGGCCTTGATCCTATTGATGCTGCTCCCTTAAAAGTTCTTTTATAATCGTGTGATAAAATTTTAACGAATACTGCATAGACACCATGTTTGGGGACAATTGTATTTCTTAAACCAACATTTATTGTTGGAAACCCGAGTTGTCGGCCTCTCTGAAATCCCTTTTCTACCACTCCCTCAATTTCATAATAACGAGACAGCATTTTAGTGACTTCATTAACGGAACCTTTGGCTAGATTTTCCCGTAATGCGCTTGAAGATACAACTTTACCTCCAATCATAAATGGATTAGCGATATGCAAACAGAGCTCGTTCTTTTCCTGGTAGGTCTTCAATAACTTCACAGAACCCTCTCTATTCTTTCCAAACCTAAAATCTGGACCGACCACAATAGTTTTTACATTTAATTTTTCTAGAAGCACAGTCTCTATGAAATTCCTTGGAGATAAATTTGCTAATGAAGAATCGAAAGGCAGTTCAAAAAGTGCATCTATCCCAAAAGAGTCCAAAAATCTTTCACGCGTTTCTGATTTCATTAGCCTAAATATAGGTTGATTTTTTTGAAAATATTGTCTGGGATGAGGTTCAAATGTAACCACGCCAACATTAGAATTATTACTTCTCTGCCTCGCAATCTCAATAACTGACTGGTGGCCCAAATGCATACCATCAAAGTTACCTATAGCAACAGAGTAGCCCCTTTTCTCTTTTGGAATGTTTTCTATGCTCCTAAAAACCAACATAATGCTTCCTAGTCAAATTTTCTACTGGGGGCTAAGACGAGTGCTTCTCCCGATAACACTAATTTTCTACCTACCTCACACTTACAATCTAATGTAACACGTCGATTTGAGTATTCTATATGAGTTACTAATACCGTGGTTGTGATTAATTGACCAGGGAGTACCGGTCTCATGAATTTCAGTGTTTGACCCAAATAGACGGTTCCGTGTCCAGGCAACTGTTCTGCAATTACGGCCGAAATCAAGCTTGCAGTGAGCATACCGTGTGCAATTCGTCTTCCAAATATTGTTTGTTGAGCATATTCTTCATCTAAGTGCACCGGATTTTGATCACCAGAGACTTTTGAAAAAAGTAGGATATCATTTTGCGTTATTTTACGTTCAAGCATTCTGCTCATTCCTATTTCCAAATCCTCTACACATATTGTTCCTTTTTGTATACTGTTTATCATGATTTTTTGGCGATAGGCGTGCTAAATGATTAAAAGAAGTAGACCTGATTTTTTATCGGAAAAATTTAATGGCATAGTCTACGTGTACTCTATTATCTTCTATGGTTTGATTTAATTTTCTTTCGTCAAGGATGGTGTTATTTCTTCCTTCAATCAAATGCTTTTTTTTCAATAGCCCTCCAACTACCAGAAGTGAGTGAAGTTTTTCATTATTAGCACCTTTAATATCTGTTGTTAGTCCATCTCCGATACACAGTATTGACATTCGTTTGGCATCACAAAATTTGTTCAAAAAAGAGTAGGCCTCTTGATAAATATTTTTATGTGGTTTGCCGAAATAAATCACTTTCCCGCCCATTCCCTCGTACATTGAGGCGATCGAGCCAGCACACATTTCTCTTTTATCACCAACATCGACTACCAAATCAGGATTTGCACACAATAGGGTCAAGTTTTTATTTATCCCGATCTCGAGTGTATTGCCATAGTCAGAGAGTTGATCTTTTGATGGATCAAATGGTTCGGTGCAAACAATAAAATCCGCATGTGTAATATTATCTAGCTCAATTGAGATTTTTTTTTCATGGATCATATTTTTATAAATACTATGATGCCGTTTTCCTCCTATGTGAAAAATTTTCAACTGATTTGCTGAAATATTATTTATGTAATTCGAAGTAAGCTCTCCAGACGTTAAAAGCATATCATAGTGAATTTTTTTGATACCAAGTTTCGCTATTTGATCTTCAACATTTGCAATTGGCCTGGGGGCATTCGTTACCAATACTACTTTGCCCTCTGAGGCTTTGAATTTCTCAAGAGCCTTAAGAGCTTCTGGAAAGCTTTCTACACCATTGTGCAGACATCCCCACAAGTCGCAAATGACGACGTTGTATTTGTCTGATATCTCGGAAAAGGTTGCAATTACATTTGTCAAAAGAACTAAACACCCAAATAAATTTTATAGTTTTGTCTTTCGAGGTGATAAAATATAAAAATAAAAAATGCAAGAACCTCGATTATATAAAATTTTTAAAAAAAATTGAAAAAAATTGATTAGAGATATTGACAAGCAAAAATTCTTGCATAAATAAAAGCGCTAGGTGGGGATGTCTCTTCGCAAGAGACTATTACCTTTGATTTATATTTTTATATGAGGAGATTCTTAATGGCTTTTAAACCTTTGCACGACCGTGTTGTGGTTCGTAGAGTTGATAGTGAAGATAAAACATCTGGTGGACTGATAATTCCTGACTCTGCACAAGAGAAACCAGCAGAAGGCGAAGTTGTTTCAGTTGGAACTGGTGCAAGAGATGATTCCGGTAAGTTGATTCCGATGGAATTAAAATCAGGCGACAAGATCTTGTTCGGAAAATGGTCTGGAACTGAAGTAAAAATAGATGGTGAGGAATTACTCATCATGAAAGAAAGTGATATATTGGGTATAATTTCCTAAGAATTTTTAACAACACTAATTGAGGAGCCAAAAAAATGGCAGCAAAAGAAGTAAAATTTGAAATAGATGCACGCACAAGAATGTTAAAAGGTGTAGACATATTAGCTAATGCAGTGAAAGTAACACTTGGACCAAAGGGTAGAAATGTAGTAATAGACAAGTCCTTTGGGGCACCAAGAATTACAAAGGATGGCGTCACTGTCGCTAAGGAAATTGAACTTGAAGACAAGTTTGAGAACATGGGAGCTCAGATGGTAAAAGAGGTCGCTTCAAAAACCAACGATACTGCCGGTGATGGGACAACCACCGCGACAATATTATCTCAAGCGATCGTCAGAGAAGGTTTGAAATCCGTTGCCGCGGGCATGAATCCTATGGATCTGAAAAGGGGTATTGATGCAGCCGTGACCAAAGTGGTGGAAGAAATTAAAGGCATGTCAAGACCAGTAAAGGATTCTGCTGAGGTTGCTCAAGTTGGTACTATTTCAGCCAACGGTGAAGCCGAAATCGGAAAGCAAATCGCAGATGCCATGCAAAAGGTTGGAAATGAAGGTGTTATAACTGTCGAAGAGAATAAGGGTCTTGAAACCGAGACAGACGTAGTCGAAGGAATGCAGTTTGATAGAGGCTACCTCTCACCTTACTTCATAACAAATGCTGATAAGATGATCACCGAGTTAGAAGATTGCTTGGTTTTACTACACGAAAAAAAGTTGTCTTCCCTTCAACCAATGGTTCCGCTTCTTGAGACAGTAATTCAGTCAGGTAAGCCCTTACTAATCATAGCTGAGGACGTAGAGGGCGAAGCTTTAGCAACACTGGTTGTAAATAAGCTTAGAGGCGGTTTAAAAATCGCTGCCGTGAAGGCCCCAGGTTTCGGTGACAGAAGAAAAGCTATGCTCCAAGACATCGCAATACTAACAGGAGGCCAGTTGATTTCAGAAGATCTAGGGATGAAGTTGGAAAATGTAACCATGGATATGCTTGGCACAGCCAAAAAGATCTCAATCAACAAGGATGATACTACTATAGTGGATGGCGCTGGCGATAAGTCTGAGATAGAAGCAAGAGTCGCTCAAATTAAAGCCCAGATAGAGGAAACAACATCTGATTATGACAAAGAAAAGCTGCAAGAGAGACTTGCAAAGCTGGCAGGTGGAGTGGCAGTTATCAGAGTAGGAGGTGCGACCGAGGTTGAAGTGAAAGAGAGAAAAGATAGAGTAGATGACGCTCTCAACGCAACCAGAGCTGCTGTACAAGAAGGCGTAATTGTCGGGGGAGGTACCGCTTTAGTTCAAGCTGCAAAGAAGCTCGATAAGGTCAAAACTGAAAATCCAGATCAGGAGGCTGGTGTAAAGATAGTAGCTAGAGCCTTAGAAGCTCCGTTACGACAAATTGCTGAAAATGCAGGTGTAGATGGTTCAGTAGTTGCTGGGAAGATTCGAGAGTCTTCTGATGTGACACATGGCTTCAATGCGCAAACTGAAGAGTATGGTGACATGTTCAAATTTGGAGTAATTGATCCTGCAAAGGTAGTGCGTACCGCGCTCGAAGACGCTTCATCAGTAGCCGGATTGCTTATAACAACTGAGGCAATGGTTGCCGATAAACCAGAGCCTAAGTCTCCGGCCCCAGCTATGCCCGACATGGGCGGCATGGGCGGCATGGGCGGCATGGGCGGCATGATGTAAGTCTTGAAGTGTTCAAGTTGATTTCTAATTAAAGGGGAGGTTGACTCCCCTTTTTTTTTATTAAATTAATATGACCCATTTTTCTTCCAGGACGAGAATCTTTCTTTCCATAAACATAGACTTTAGCTAACTCATTGTTTGCTAGATTACTAGTCACTTGTCCAATTAAGTTATACATTATAATGTCGGAATGCCTCTCGGTTGATAGTAGAGGCAAGTCCATAATTGCTCTGATGTGTTGCTGGAACTGGCTAGAGTAGCTCCCGTCCATTGTCCAATGACCAGAATTGTGTACTCTTGGAGCAATTTCGTTTACATAAAGCTTACTTTCTTTTAAAAAAAATTCTACTCCCATAACTCCGATATAGTCTAAATTGACCACTATTTTTCTTGCAATGGCGACAGCGTCATTTTTAAGTACTTCACTTGTTGACGAGGGTAAAGTTGTAGTTACCAAAATCCCACTTTTATGTACATTTTCTCCTGGTTCAAAAGTCTTGATATTTCCCTCTTTATTCCGGACTATGATTACGGATAATTCTCTATCAAAACTAATAACTTCCTCAGCAATGGATGGAAAAAGCTTTTTGCTGAGAAAATGATTGTTAATATCATCTAGTGTTTTGACTAATATTTGTCCCTTCCCGTCGTAACCTAGCCTTCGTGTCTTGATAAGAATTGGTTTCTTTAGTTTAGTAAATAGCTTTTCAATTTCAGAAACTTCATCAATTCTATAAAATTGTGGAGTTTTAATACCTAACGAATTAAGATAACTTTTTTCAGTTAAGCGGTCCTGAGAGATTTTAAGGGCTTTTACAGAAGGCCTTATGTTCACAAAGAGTTCTAATTCTTCTAATGCTTTTATGTCTATGTTTTCAAATTCATAGGTAAGAACGTCTACATTTTTTGCAAAAGCGACTAGGTTCTCCTTGTCATCATAGTTACCAAATACTATTTTGTTAGCCACTTGTGCCGCGGGACAGTTTGTATCAGGGCAATATATATTTACATTAAAACCTAAGTCGGCTGCAGCAGTAGCAAGCATTTTTGCTAATTGCCCTCCACCAAGAATTCCAATTGTCTTAGTCGGGCTCATTTTTTACTCGGCTTGTTGTATCAGCGCGCCAATCTTGAATTTTCCGACCAATGACCTTATCTGTAACTGCTAAAACCTGTATGGCAAATATAGCGGCATTGAAAGCACCTGGTGAACCAATTGCCATGGTAGCAACAGGGTAACCTCTCGGCATTTGTACTATTGAATAAAGACTGTCAACTCCTCTTAAATCGGTCGCGTTTATAGGTACTCCAATTACTGGGATATCAGTTTTTGAGGCAATCATTCCCGGTAAATGTGCGGCGCCTCCCGCGCCAGCAATCACAACTTTTATTTTTCGCTTCCTTAGAGAATTAGCGTACTCGTACAACCTGTCCGGCGTCCTGTGTGCAGATACAATTTTTTTTTCATAGGAAACATCAAGCTTTTCCAATAAGTCGCAAGCTACTTGCATGATTTCCCAATCTGATTGACTTCCCATTACCACGGATACTTGTATATTTTTTTCAATTTCCATTATTGATCTCGCTTAGATATTTCTCTGCATCTAATGCGGCCATGCATCCCATTGCAGCGGACGTTACTGCTTGCCTATAGACATTATCCACTAAATCCCCAGCGGCAAAAACTCCAGGAATAGAAGTTTTTGTAGTTCCAGGAACGGTAGACACATAGCCACTATCAAAAGTCTTGAGCTGATCTTTAATAAGATTTGAAGCAGGGGAATGTCCTATTGCTACAAAGACCCCTGAGCAAGTGATTTCAGATAATTTCTTGCTCAAAGTATCTTTTATCTGAATTCCAGTTACGCCTAGAGGATTATCTTCCCCTAATATGTCAGTTACTTGCTTATTCCATATGATTTCAATTTTTTCATTCTCAAAAAGACGTTTTTGTAAAATTTTCTCGGCTCGTAACTCATCTCTTCTATGGATCAAATAAACTTTAGAAGCAAATTTTGTTAAGAAAATTGCCTCTTCAACAGCCATATTTCCTCCCCCTATTACCGCAACTATCTTGTCTCTATAGAAAAAACCGTCACATGTTGCGCACGCCGAAACCCCAAAACCTTTATATTTTTCTTCATTATCGATTCCTAGCCAATTTGCTTGCGCTCCTGTCGCTAAAATTACTGACTCCGTCAAATATTGTGAACCACTATCTGTTTCAACAAAGAAGGGTCGTACAGTAAGATTTACTTTTGAAACATGTTCGGAAATAATTTCGCATCCCAGATTACGGGCATGATCTTCCATGTTTTTCATTAAGTCCGGTCCAAGTATTTCTTTCTCTCCGGGCCAATTCTCAACCTCGGTAGTTATCGTGAGTTGTCCACCTGGCTGTATTCCCTGAAAGAGGATTGGTGATAGCATAGCGCGTGAAGCGTATACAGCAGCTGTATAGCCTGCTGGACCTGAACCAATTATTAAAAGTTTAGTTTTTTTTGGAGACATATTATCCTCAAATTTTTTCATAGATTACAAATTATTGAAGCCATGCGGCCAAAGTCTCTCTCAGATTTATGATAGGCCCTTCTGTTTGAAAAAAATAATTCAGAATTTTCGTAAGTACACAAACCAAGATTATGTATATCATAAACTCCAAGCAGATTAAATCTACTTTCAATAAATAAAGTAAGATCAAAGAAATAATTACCATCTTCTTTGATAAAAAATTTTTCGAAATATGGATCAACCTTTATAAAGCTCTCAATAAAATCTAATTTTACCTCATAGCATTTTTTAGAAATAGTTGGACCAATTGCAACGGAAATTTTCTTCATATCGACGCCAAGATCTTTAAGAGAATTTAGTGCATTTTCACAGACCCCGGCAAGAGCACCTTTCCAACCTGCGTGAATAGCCATGATGAAACCGCTTTCATTTTCATGAGCCAAGATAGGAGAGCAATCGGCGGTTAGTATTCCAATCCCAATACCCTTTAGATTGGTTATGACAGCATCTGCTGGCTCATAACTTAATTTGTCAAAGTCAGCTTTTTTATCAATAAATATCACGTTGTTTGTGTGTTGTTGGCTTGGAAAAAAAACTTTTTGACTTGAAATATCAAGCGCATCCAAGACCAACGCCCTATTTGCATAAATATTGCCTTTGCAATCGGTCGTATTTTCTGACAGATTCAAACTCGAATATATGCCGGTGGAAACTCCACCGGATCTACCAAAAAAACCATGCTTTACAAATTGCAAGTTTTTGCTTTTGAACATTTTTACCATATCAGTTCAGGCCTTCTAGATGTCTTTTAGTTTTTGTTATCGCAATAACTTTAAAAAGAGAACCCATTTTATCGGGATCAATGAGTCTCTTTATTTCGGACTCGACTGTTTTTGCTGAGGCTGAGCTGACATTTTTGGTTAAGCTTTTCAAGCGTTCCACTATTCCAAGTTCGAGCAGAAAGTTTCGTTGTTCTTTAACCGGCGAAACATACAAATTTTTTTTAATAGCTATTTCTTTAAGGAGCCTGAAATTAACGTGTGAACTTAAATCACTTTGCCCTGGTTTTTCCAAAACACCTTTAAATTTATGATTGTTCACGGCTTGAAGGGTATCCCCAATACCTGACATGTTTCCATAATCTACCAAAAGCAAAACACCATCATATTTGATTAAATGATTACAAATATTTGAAAAAATCGAGATAGTCCGTTCAGAATATTCAAGCGTATCTCCTATTTTAAAATCTGAAAAAATACTGTCACTAGGCACCCAGATTTTATTATCTAAGGTGAAACAAAGTTTATCATTTTTTATTGCTATTTTTTTTTCGTACCAGCCTTCGTTACTTCTCACATATTGGTTTATAGGAAGGGCATCAAAAAATTCATTCGCAATAATTATTTGTGGTTCTAAACTCAAGCCTTTGATATCTGATATCCACTTAACTTTTTCATTTTTGAGATTTTCTTTTTGCAAAGTTATCAGTCTCTCGGATTTTTCCAAAATTGTTATCTCAAGGTTTATTTTATTATTGGTAACCTTATAAATAGTTCTAATGGCGTCCTTTAGAAGTGTTCCTCTACCAGATCCGAGCTCTGTTATAGATAGACGTTTTTTATTAATGAATTCTTGGTAAAAACTCAATGCCCATAGCCCTATAAGCTCACCAAATGTTTGAGAGATCTCTGGAGATGTAATGAAGTCACCATCTCCCCCTAATACTTGATTGGATGTGTAATATCCATTTTTATCATCCCACAAGCATATTTCCATATATTGTGATATGCTTAATGGACCACTTTTTTTAATTAAATCTTTTATCTTTTTTTCAATTTGCATCAAGATTTCGCTTGGTGATCAAAAAAATCATTAAAAGTCCAAAAATAATCATTGGAATTGTGAGAAGTTGCCCCATTGATATTCCTACACCCGGGAAAAGCTCGACTACATATCCATAGGGATTTTCACTGGATATGAAAAAAGCGTCAGGTTCTCTTAGAAATTCAATTGAAAACCTTATAACGCCGTATCCTAGCAAAAAAGAGCCAAAAATGATGCCTGGTTTTTTAAGCGCTTTATAGAAAAAAACAAGATAATAAAAAATAAGCATCAAAACGATACCTTCAAAGAAAGCTTCATACAATTGCGACGGATGCCTGAAACAGGGTATTTCATTTGAGCTTGGACAAAATTTCCCCTGACCTTTTGTAAACTGGATTCCAAATGTTGAGGTTGTTGGTTTACCCCAGAGCTCGCCATTAATAAAATTTGCAATTCTGCCAAAAAATAATCCAGGAGGGGATGCAAATGCGATCAAATCACCTAAAGACAACAAGCTAATTTTTTTCCTCATGCCAAATAGAACGCCAGCTATTAACACTCCTAAAAAGCCTCCGTGAAATGACATCCCACCTTCCCATATATACAAAGTTCTAATGGGATTATCAAAATAGTATGCAGGTGCGTAAAAGAGACAATACCCCAACCGACCCCCCACAATGATACCCAAAATCATGTAGGTTATTAAATCATCTACTTCAGATCTTTCAATAATACTCTTATTGGCAAACCACAGGTCTTTATTTTGCACAAGCTTTGCCATAAAAAACCAAGCTAAAAGTATACCGGCTATATACGATAAACCATACCATTGTACATTAAGATGCAACCCAAATAAATTTAAAGTAAAAGCGGTCTCACTTATATTTGGATATTGAAAGATTTTTTCCTCCAAAAAAATAAAATTCCAATTATATTTTTGTTTAACGTTAAAATAAAAAAATTTAAAGGAGAATCGATGCAATTTAAAAACCCACTTATTGATAATCTTTCAAAAGTTATGGCCGATGCCTTTGGAGCAGCACATTCGGCCAAAAACGAAGCAGAGAATGTTTTCAAGACCTGGTTAGATGGTTGGTTAGCGGACAGGGACTTTGTTACAAGAGAAGAGTTTGAAGCACTAAAGCTAAGTGTGGAAGAATTAAGGAATAAAAGTAAGCCGTCTACAAGAAGAAAGAAAAATTTAAAAAGCTAATATTTACAAGATATAGTGGAGATGAGGCTAGAATACCTAATTGTAGTAGAGATTTCTAAATTTTGTGGGTATACTGACAGAAAAAGAGGAGCAGTAACCCCATGACACGAGCAACGTCAATTATATTTTTAGATGAAACGCATCCAATAGACGCCTTGGAACTAATAGCGCATGAAGAAAGTTGGGAATTCGCTAGAGATGATGATAATGAGATAATCGTTAGGATAGACGGAGGTTGGAAAAAGTATACTATCAGTGCTAGCTGGAATGTATCGCGAAACCTCTTTAAAACGATTTGTACATTTGAAATGATCCCACCAAGAAAAAAACTGGTAAAGCTCTATGAAACTATCAATTTAGTGAATGGCAGTGATGTTGATGGTAGCTTCACCTATGATAACGTAGAACAATTAATGAATTACACTACTAACATATTATTTTCGGACGAATTAATTATCTCCAATACAGAGCTAAGAGATTGGATAAAATCTTCTGTTGAAACAGCGGAAAAATTTTATCCTACCTTCCAAAAGAGCTGTTGGGGAGATGTAATGCCAAAAGATGCTATGTCGGCAGCGTTTGGAAAGATAGCAGGTTACGCTTAGGTAAATATAAGTGACTGCAGAAAAGAAAATTAATCAACGAATTAAAATTATTGGTTGTGGCAAGATGGCGTCTGCAATCTTAGATGCGTGGTTAAAAAAATCAATATCGCCCCAAGATATCTATGTGGATGATCCGAAACCCTCTGAGTGGCTACTTGAAAAAAAGAAACATGGGCTGAATATAAATACAAAAGCAGATGTATCATTTGATTATTGCTTTATAGGAGTAAAACCACAGTCTTTAGATGAGATTAAACTAAAGCTAAAAGGGCTTTCCAAAAAAAACGTTACTTTTGTTTCAATGCTTGCTGGGATTAAAATAAATAGACTTGAGGATATAATTGGAAAAGATGAGTCGATTGTAAGGATAATGCCTAACTTACCCGCAGAGATACTAAAAGGCGTAACAGCGGTTAAAGAGAATAAATGGGTTGAACCAAAACAGTCAAAGAATTTGGCTTTATTATTAGAGGCCTTTGGGGAAACAGTAAAATTTGTTGAAGAGAAAAAATTTGATGCTGTCACGGCAATTTCAGGTTCCGGCCCAGCCTACATTTTTCTAATTGCTGAGTTGATGACAGAGGTTGGTATTAATTTGGGTCTTTCTTATGATGAAGCTTTTAAATTGGTAAAGCATACAATCGATGGTGCTGGAAGCTTAATAGTCAATTCATCATTGAAGCCCCAAAAATTGAGGGAAAATGTAACCAGTCCTGGTGGAACGACCCATGAAGCATTGGCCGTATTGATGAACAAGGACAATGGTCTGCCAAAGATTTTTTCAGCAGCAATAAAAGCTGCAGCACAAAGATCAAAAGAACTAAGTAAAGTTTAAGCTTTTAATTAATGCTTTAAATCTGAAATTTTGATACTTTTAGAAATGCCAGATTTTTTTGATACAGAATTAAGAGTGGGAGAGATCGTTAAAGCTGAAATTTTTAGGGAAGCTAAAAAACCAGCATACAAACTATGGATAAATTTTGGGGAAGAAATTGGTATTAAGACTTCGTCTGCTCAGATTACGGCTCTCTATACAACTCAAATGCTTGTAGGAAAGTTTGTAATAGCTGTAACAAATCTGGAGCCTAAACAAGTTGGACCATTTATTTCGGAGGTCCTCGTACTTGGTGTCGATGGCAAAAATGTTGGTGATATTATTCTAATAGCACCTGAATATAAAGCTCTTATTGGTAATAGGGTTCATTAAGAGGGACCAATTAAATGAAACCAAAAATAATCGTCACTAGAGATATACCCGATGAAGTAGAGTCAAAGCTAAAACAGTATTTTCGAGTTTCATTTAATCGTGAAGATTACGTATTTAGTGACGATATATTAGAAAAAGCAATGGAAAATGCCGATGGAATAGTTTGTACTGTAACAGATAATATTACAGATAAGCTTCTTACTCTTCCCAAAAAGAAAGTGAAAATCATCGCAAATATTGGTGTGGGTGTGGATCATATAGATTTACAATCGGCCAAACAAAATAATGTTATCATCACAAATACTCCCGACGTTTTAACGGAGGCTACTGTCGATATAGCTACACTTTTACTTTTGTCTGTTACACGAAATGCATTTCTAATGGAAACAATGTTGCGACAGGGTGAATGGAAAGGTTTTTCTTTAACAGAGAACCTGGGTGTCGGTGTTCGCGGAAAAACTCTTGGACTTGTAGGAATGGGAAGAATTGGTAAAGCTTTTGGAAAGCGTGCGCATGAGGTATTTGGAATGAAAGTCCTTTACTATAACCGTTCCCCGGTTACGGATCTTAAATTTGAGGCAAGTGTTCGTTTTGACTTAGATGCATTGCTGGAAGAAAGTGATGTAATTTCTTTGCATCTGTCAAGCGACAAGGGAAATAAGAACTTTATTTCAAAGAGAAGAATGAAGAAAATAAGGCCCTCATCATTTTTAATTAACACATCAAGGGGAGATGTTATTGATCAAATGGCACTTATAGATTTACTGGAAAAGAAAAAACTTGCCGGTGCTGGTTTGGATGTCTTTCTTAATGAGCCAAAGGTTCCTCTCAGACTGAGACGCTTATCAAATGTCACTTTGTACCCTCATATAGGATCGGCCACACATGAAACAAGAACAAAAATGGGAATGCTGGCAGTTGAAAATTTAATAGCATTTTTTAATGAAAAAAAGGTTATCAACCAGTTATAAGCTGTGAATGATATTTTTGTATAGCCCTTACCGACATCTTGCCCCCGCTATTTTCTTTAAGGCTGTGAATTGTAGCAATAATTCCACGAGATGTAGTATAGTAAGGGATCTTATTATTTAATGCTAAGTATCGAATGTCTTTGCTATCTTCCAGCGATTGCTTGCCCTCAGTAGTGTTCATAACAATATCTATCTTTTTATCTTTCAGTAAATCCGAGATATTTGGTCGTCCTTCATAGACTTTCTTTACAGGTGAGCTATCAACTCCCTCCCTAGCTAAAAAGGATTTAGTTCCCTTTGTTGCAATAATTTTAAAACCGATCTTCTCAAGAATTTTACATGCGTCACCCATCTCTTTAGTTTTATCTTCATTTCTAATTGATAAAAATACCGTCCCAGATTTAGGAAACTGCATGCCTGCGGCAATCTGTGATTTGAAAAAAGCTCCTTCGAAGCTGTCCGCAATACCCATGACTTCTCCAGTTGAACGCATTTCGGGGGTTAAAACGGTATCGCTACCAGGTAGTCTATCAAAGGGTAACACAGCTTCTTTGACAGCTACATAATTCAAATCTTTTCTATGGAAAGATAAACTGGATAGTTTTAAACCTATCATCAATTTTGCTGCTAGATTAGCTAGCGGTATTCCAGTCGTTTTAGATATAAATGGAATTGTTCTACTTGCCCGTGGATTTACCTCCAATACAAATATATCACCTTCTTTTAAGGCAAATTGAATATTCATTAACCCTATTACGCCCAATTCTTTGGCGAGAAGAGAAGATTGATATTTTATTTTCTCAATTATGTCCTTTCCAAGAGAGTGCGGTGGTAGAGAGCAGGCACTGTCTCCTGAATGAACACCTGCCTCTTCGATATGCTCCAAAATCCCTGCAACAAAACAATCTTCTCCATCGCTGATTAAGTCTACATCAACCTCTATCGCAGCACCCAAATAGCTATCTAACAAAAGCGGAGTTTTACTGCTAATTTCTATGTTTGACTCCAAATATTTATTTAATTGCATTGGGTCATGAATTATTTCCATTGAGCTACCCCCTAAGACAAAAGAGGGTCTAGCAATTATTGGATAACTGAGGGACTCAGCAGCCTTTATGGCATTTGATTTTTTTCCAACTGTAGTATTTTCAGGTTGTTTCAATTTTAACTTTTCAATGACTTCTTTAAAGAGTTTTCGATCTTCTGAAATATTTATGGATTTGGGTGTTGTTCCTAAAATTTTAACACCCCTTCTATCAAGATCATCGGCTAGTTTGAGCGGCGTCTGCCCTCCAAACTGCACAATTACCCCAATCAAATTGCCCTTTTTCTTTTCTTTTTCAATGATGTTTATTACTGACTCAAAGTTTAAAGGCTCAAAGTAAAGTTTGTCAGAGGTATCAAAGTCGGTGGACACAGTTTCGGGATTACAATTAATCATTATAGTTTCAACGCCTTCTTCACTAAGCGAGAAACAAGCATGACAGCAACAGTAATCGAACTCAATGCCTTGACCGATTCTGTTGGGACCACTGCCAAGAATTATTACTTTGTCTTTATTTGAGGGTTGAGCTTCACATATTTGGGTAGTAAAAGTGGATAAGTCATAGGTAGAGTAAAGATATGCGGCCTCGGACTGAAATTCGCCACCACATGTATCAATTCGCTTATAAACTGGAAGTATACCGTACTTTCGTCTCTTATCTTGAATATTATCCAAAGGAGTAGACAACAACTTAGCTATTCTTTCATCACTAAATCCTCTAGACTTTGCGTCGCCCAAGACCTCCTGAGTTATATCTGGGCCAGAGCTTGAAATACTTTTTTCAAATAGAATAAGTTCCTCGATTTGATTTAAAAACCATTTGTCTATTCTTGTTATTTCGTATATTTCGTCAGTAGTGAAACCAATTCTGAAAGCTTGCCCAATAAGAAATATTTTCTCAGGAGTATTTTTGGATAATTTTTTGTAAAGCGCAGGTTTATCCATATTGGTATGAATAATTGCAAGCCCAGAAGTTTTATTTTCAAGAGAGTTCAAAGCTTTTTGCAGACTTTCTTGAAATGTTGCCCCAATGGCCATAACCTCTCCAACCGATTTCATTGAAGTACCAAGCTCGTTTGATATAGATGGAAATTTTTCAAATGCGAAACGTGGTATTTTTGTAACAACATAATCGATCGTTGGCTCGAAGCTCGCGGGGGTAGTTTTTGTTATATCATTCTGCAACTCATCAAGTGTGTAGCCTATGGCTAGTTTCGCGGCAACTTTAGCTATTGGGAATCCTGTTGCTTTCGATGCAAGGGCAGATGATCTAGACACACGGGGGTTCATTTCAATAATTAGCATTTCTCCATTTTGTGGATTTACTGCCCATTGAACATTAGACCCGCCAGTTTCAACACCGATCTCTTTCAAAACTTCTAAAGAGTTGTTACGCATTTTCTGAAACTCTTTATCGGTAAGTGTCATCGCGGGTGCTACGGTTATGCTATCACCCGTATGGACTCCCATAGGGTCAAAGTTTTCAATAGAGCAGACTATAATGGCATTGTCATTTTTATCTCTTATTACTTCCATCTCAAATTCTTTCCAACCTAGGAGGCTTTGATCGATAAGAATTTGATTAGCTGGGGATGCGTCTAAACCATTCATACAAATTTCTCTGAAGTCATTTTCGTTATAGGCAACTCCGCCACCTTTGCCTCCCAAAGTAAAACCGGGCCGAATAACTGCGGGCAAGCCAATTATATCTAATGCTTTTACAGCTTCATCCAATGAATTAGCAATTTCAGATTTTGGGCTCTTTATTCCAATACTTTCCATTGACTGTTTGAAGAGTTTTCGATCTTCCGCTTTCTCTATTGCATCCCTATTAGCTCCGATAAGCGCAACATTATAATCCTTTAGCGTCCCTGCCTTATCCAACTCGATCGCAATATTAAGTGCTGTTTGTCCACCCATCGTTGGTAAAATAGAATCTGGTTTTTCTATCTTAATAATTTTCTCTATTACTTCTGAATTTATTGGTTCTATGTAGGTAACATCGGCAAGTTCTGGATCTGTCATAATTGTGGCGGGATTTGAATTAACTAGAATTACTCTAAGACCTTCTTCTTTGAGTGCCTTACATGCTTGAGCACCGCTGTAATCAAACTCGCAAGCCTGTCCTATAACTATGGGTCCTGCACCGATAATTAAAACTGACTTAATATCAATTCGTTTTGGCATTTAAATTTTTTCTTTAATTCGTGAAACTATAAGTGTACAAGAATTTATAAACATAACCCTTTTTAAAACTGTCACTAATAAAATCAATAAGTTTTTGGTTAGTGAGTAGGTAGAATAGATGCATTTGTACAGATCACATAACTGTAATGAATTACGAGCAGTAAACGATGGAGAGCTCGTAAAGCTCTCTGGTTGGGTACATAGAGTACGTGATCATGGAGGCGTGCTTTTCATTGACCTAAGAGATCATTTTGGTCTTACCCAAGTTTTAGCTGATCCTGATAGTCCCGTTTTTAAAGATGTAGAAAATGTGAGAGCAGAGTGGTGCATATCAATAGAAGGAACTGTGAGAAAGAGAGATAGTTCTTTAATAAATGAAAAATTGCCCACTGGGGAGATTGAGGTTTTCATAGCAAAAATAAATATTTTAGGGACTTCGGAGGAACTTCCTTTACCTGTTTTTGGAGACCTTCCATATCCAGAAGAAACAAGACTAAAGTATCGTTTCCTGGATTTAAGGAGAGACGGAATACACCAGAATATTATATTGAGATCAAAGATAATCGAGTTTATACGAAAAGAGATGTGGGAAAACGGTTTCAACGAATTTCAAACGCCAATAATATCATCATCTTCTCCGGAAGGAGCGCGAGATTTTTTAATTCCCTCACGATTACATCCTGGAAAGTTTTATGCGCTACCGCAAGCTCCTCAAATCTACAAGCAGCTGATAATGGTTGGTGGCTTTGATAAATATTTCCAGATTGCACCATGCTTTCGAGATGAAGATCCTAGATCGGATAGATCTCCAACTGACTTTTATCAGCTAGATATAGAGATGTCTTTTGTCGAGGAACATGATGTATTTCAATTGGTAGAAAAAGTGTTTGTCAAACTCTTTGAAAACTTTTCGGACTCCTATGCAGTTAATAATAACTTTCCTATTATTAGCTTTGGCCAATCTATGGAGTGGTATGGTACTGATAAACCAGATTTAAGAAATCCAATAAAAATGATGGATGTTTCCGAGTTTTTTGTTTCTTCAGGGTTTAAAATCTTTGCCGATATTTTGACGAAAGATGGAACACAGATCAAAGCAATACCAGCAAAAAGTGGAGGCAGTAGGAAATTTTGTGACAGAATGAACAAGTTTGCGCAAGAGCAAGGACTACCGGGTATGGGCTATATCTTTTGGCGGTCAGATGATAGTGGTAATTTAGAAGCAGCAGGACCAATAGCAAAAAACTTAGGCGAGGAAAAGACAGAAAAATTAAGAAATTTTCTCGGTCTTGATAAAGGAGATGCAGCCTTTTTCTTGGGTGGTGTACCTGCCCATTTTAATGATATTGCCAGCAAGGCTAGGGACATCGTTGGTATCGAACTAGACATTACAAATTCAAATTCTTATGAGTTCTGTTGGATCACTGATTTTCCAATGTATGAAAGAAATACAGAGACAGGAAAAATTGAGTTTTCACATAACCCTTTTTCAATGCCTAAGACCGATTTATTGAGTGAAGATATTGATCCTTTGAGTGTATTGGGGATGCAGTATGATTTATCGTGTAATGGGTATGAGATTTTGTCTGGCGCAATTAGAAATCATAAACTAGAGAACTTGTTTAAGGCGTTTGAAATTGCGGGCTATACAAAAGAGGAGGTTGAGAGCCAGTTTTCAGGTTTAGTAAATGCTTTAAAATATGGTGCTCCACCTCATGGAGGATGTGCTGCTGGCATTGATAGGATAGTAATGCTTTTGGCTAAGGAAGATAATATAAGGGAAGTTATTATGTTTCCTATGAACCAAAAAGCAGAGGACCCTATGCTTGGATCCCCCAGAAATCCAACCGTAGAACAGTTAGATGAACTTAAATTAAAAATAATCGATCATGATCTATAAATTCATTTAATAGAATAGATTGATTACTAAACAGGTCGGTATCCAAAGAATAATAGATACTATCGTGGTAATAGAAAACTTGCGTTTGAGATTAGGATTTACTGGAGATGAAGGTGCAGTTCCTTCAATGATATTTCTCTCATCATTTTGGGTGGTAACATTTATAGGTAAAATGATAAATAAAATAATAAACCAGTAAACTGATAATAGTACTATTGCAGATGTTATTGTCATTGTTTGACTTCCTCTAACTCGATGAGAGTGCCATTAAAATCCTTAGGGTGCAGAAAAATTACTGGATTACCATGCGCACCAATTTTAGCTTCTCCGTCGCCTAATACAGTTGCTCCATCTTTTTCTAAGCTCAAAATTGCACTATTTATGTCCTCTACTTCAAAACAAATGTGGTGTATCCCACCTTTTTTATTCTTCTCAAGAAAGTTTTCTATTGGGCTTTTTTTTCCCAGCGGTTCTAGCAATTCTATCTTGGTATTTGGTAATTCAATAAATACTACCTTAACGCCATGATCTATTTGATCGATGGGAGAACTTATTTTTACTCCCAGCATATTTTTATAGGTTTTTACAGCCTCATCTAATTTGGGTGTTGCTATAGCGATGTGGTTTAGTTTTCCAATCATTTTTACACTTTCTTATTATAGTTTTTCAAAAAATTTTTATAGATATCTTTTAGCAAAACAATATCATCGAGCTTAGTGTTTTCATTAATTTGGTGCATAGTATCGCCAACTAAACCAAATTCTACAACTGGGCAGTATTCCCGCATAAATCGAGCATCTGATGTGCCGCCTCCAGTGGAAAGTTTACAATCTACACCTGCTATTTCTTTTATTGAAGTTGTTAATAGGTCTGAAAGTTGACCTGGCTCAGTCAAAAAGCTTTCACCAGAACATTTATACTCAATTTCCAGAGTCGCATTAGTTTCTTCATTATGCTTAGTGACAAGCGAGTCTATTTTTTTTGTTAGCGATAAGCATGAATGCTGATCATTAAAACGCACGTTAAAGTTGGCATAAGAATTCTCTGGTATAACATTCAATGCTTCATTTTTTGTATCTATCGTTGAGATGTTCAAGCTAGAGGGCTCAAAAAAATCGCTACCTTCATCTAGCTTAAGGGATTTTAATTCGCTGAGAAAGTGAATTAGTGCTTCGACTGGGTTAACTGCTTTATCAGGATAAGCTATATGACCTTGCTTTCCTTTACAAACTATAAATCCGCTTAACGAACCACGTCTTCCAATTTTTATAGTATCGCCTACCAACTTGGAGGAGGTAGGCTCACCAACGAGACAGTGATCAAAAGCTTCGTTATTTTTAACAGCCCACTTCAAAAGTTCTTTTGTACCGTGTTCAGCGTGACCTTCCTCATCACTCGTGATTAATAGCACGAAAGAGCAACTAAGCTCTTCTTCTTCAATGATCTCTTTAAGCGCAATAAGGAAGGCTGCAACAGAAGATTTCATATCTACTGAGCCTCTACCAAAAATTCGATCGTTCCTAATATCACCACTGAATGGATCGCTATCCCATAAACTTTCCTCCCCTGGTGGTACTACATCTACATGCCCATTAAAGGCCAGTGTTCTTTTGAAATCTGACTTTGGAGACCACCGTGCAAAAAGGTTTGTTACACCATGGTTAGAGGAAACTTTTGTTTGGAAACCTAACTCCTCAACAAATGAAGAAATAAATTCTAGAGACCCACCGTCGTCTGGAGTAATTGACCTAAAACTAATAAGTTTTTTTGTCAATGCTATAGGATCATCAATCAATTTAGTCATGATTAGTCTCTTAATAAATCATTTATAGAAGTTTTACTTCTTGTTTTTTCATCGACCTGTTTGACTATTATCGCGCAATAAAGGTTTACACCTCCTTTAGATGGAATAGAACCCGAGACAACCACGGAGTAAGGAGGTATTTCTCCATATGTTGTTTCACCAGTTTCTCTATTAAATATTTTTGTAGACTTTCCAATAAACACACCCATGCCTACTACAGCTCCCTCTCTGACAATACAGCCTTCTACAATTTCGGACCTTGCTCCAATAAAGCAATTATCCTCGATAATAGTAGGCGATGCTTGCATAGGCTCTAATACACCCCCTATTCCTACTCCACCTGAAAGGTGCACATTTTTTCCTATCTGAGCACAAGATCCAACTGTTGCCCAAGTATCGACCATTGTCCCACTATCAACATATGCACCAAGATTTACAAATGAGGGCATTAGAACAACATTTTCACCAATGAAGGCTGATGCTCTAACTACCGTGTTAGGAACGGCTCGGAAATTCTTATTTTTCCACTCAGTTTCACCCCAGTCTTTAAACTTGCTATCCACTTTATCCCACCAGGTTGAATTTTGTGGCCCGCCTTTTTGTAATTCCATTTCTCTAAGCCTAAAACTTAATAGAACTGCTTTTTTTGTCCATTGGTTCACCGTCCATTCGCCTGAGGCCTTTTTTTCTGCCACTCTCAAAGTACCGTTCCCTAGTAGGTTTAAAGTTTGTTCTACAGCGTCTTTAGTTTTCCCAACTGTTTTTTCATTTATTTTGTCTCTGCTCTCCCATGAGGTTTCAATGACGTTTTCTAGTTCTTTATTTTCCATAGTATTTCCTTCAATTGTTACTCATATTTTAAAAAAAATTCTCTTATTTCACTTTGCTGCAAGGGATGAAAGTTGTCATCAGATACTGTTAAAATGCGCATAGCACCTTTTTTATCTTTCCAAAAAGTCATGCCCTCCAAATTGTCAAACTGATTAGCCGTCGAGGTAAAAACAACTATTGGCTCTTTATTATCAAACTTATCTAAAGAAATTAACCTAAATCTCGTTTTAAAACCTTGGGTCCATGAGAATTTGCGTTCCAGTATCAATAAAAGCCCCATAGGTAAAATCTCTGCATCGGTTACTAGAAAGTTGTCCTCTATTTCTAAATATTTGATAATTTCCCATTTATTATTTTGTAATCTGAAAATCGGGATATCGGAAATGCCTAAGGGAGGTTTTTCTGGTATGGCTATCAAGCGATTTTCATCATCAACTGCTAGAGCCTCTATACCCTTATTCACAGATAGTTTTCTAAACATTGGATGTTTAGGAACAAAGATACCTTTGCCCTCAACTTCTGTATGCATCATTATTCTGTGATTTGACTCAAATGAAATATAATAATTATTGTTTGCATCCACAGCGATTGACTCGCTGTCTGTATTACGACCATTTAAATGTTCGCCCTTGCTAGACAATATTCGGCCTTTTTTGATAACTGAATATCCGGTTAAAATATCATTATCGTTACGACGCAATTCTAGAACAAAAAAAAATGACTTATCAGTGACAATTAAAGCCTCGGTCCCTGCATTTCTAATTATAAGGCCAGAAAAACCACCATAATCTTTTTCGTTTCTATCGATGTTCAAAAAACCAATTTGTTCTAACTTCCATTTCTTAACATCAGCTTTAAGTGTGGGTATCGCCGCAAAAAGAATGATTAGGATAAAAACAAGTTTTTTCATTACACTAATTTTTAACACTCACAAAACGAAGTAAATACCACCCAATAAACAATAAAATAATAATCGGCACTAAACCGATTTGCTGTGACCCACTCGCTAGCGTGAACCAAGTAATTAGAGCCGGAGCTAAAAATGCTGTTGCTCTGCCTACAAGAGCGTAGAGTCCAAACGTTTCGGTTATCTTTTTTTCGTCAACTAAGAAAATTAATAATGTGCGTGACGCAGATTGGATAGGTCCACTTACAAACCCAAGTAAGCCTCCGGCTATATAAAATATTATATCTGGAGTATTCGACTTGGGGTCCAAAGGAAATCCGTAGAATTCTGATCTACTTAACCCGAATATCACAAGTGTAACAATTAGAAGTCCTCCAAGCATAACACTAACACAAAACTTAGAGCCATACTTGCTGTCCAAGGATCCGCCCCAATACGCTCCAATTGTACCAGTTGCTGCTGCCAAAATTCCAAAAATTCCTAGTTGCACAGTATTCATCTCTAATACGCCCGCTGCATAGATTCCACCAAAGAAAAAAATTCCATTCATAGCATCCCTGTAAAACATTGAAGCCACTAAAAACCAACCTAAAGAAGGTTGATTTCTTAAGTTAACAATATTTAGAAATAGGTGTTTAATCGCTTTTTTTACATTTAGTTGAGACGGTGTTGTCATCTTTGCGTCGGGCACGAACACAAAAAATGGTATCATGAATAAAACATACCAGAAGGCTGTCAATGGTCCCACAACTCTCGTACCCTCTCTCTCAGCAGCGTCTAATCCCAGTGCTGGATTGCTACCTAGTAATGTCAAACCATTTTCTTGTTCAACGAATAGGCCCAACATTATAACGAGAGATACTAATCCACCTAAGTAACCTAGTCCCCATCCTGCTCCCGATAGCTTGCCAAGCTTATCTGGTTTCTCGAGGCTTGGCATCATAGCATTGGTGAAAACTGTCGAAAAATCGGCAGCAATAAAACCAAAAGTGTATGCAAATAAAACCCAAAATGTATTCTCGAGATTTGGCTCAGCATACCATAAAGAAAAAGTGGAAACTACGAAAAAGACAGAAAATAATAGGATCCATGGCTTTCTTTTCTGAGTTTGATCCGCTAGCGCCCCTAAAATCGGCGAAAAGATAGCAACAACTATTCCAGAAACTGTCACGGCCATCCCAATTAATGCTTGGCCCTCAACAGGATTTTCTGCCACCGCCTGCACAAAATACGGACCAAATATAAAAGTGGCAATCAAAGTATGTATAGGTTGGCAAGCCCAATCGTACAGCATCCATGAGTATACCTTTAGCTTATTTTTCATTTTTGCCTGCATTTCGTTTATATTTTTGTGCTTTTTATTTTTTAAATTATTAACTATCTTTACAATGTAATACAATTTATATAGGAGTTTATTTTTGGTATCATTATTTCAAATCGTTCACATGTTACTTGATGTCTTGAAGTACATCATTATAGCTCAAATTGTTTTAAGTTGGCTCATAAACTTCAATATTCTTAACATTCATCAGCCACTTATTAACCAGATTTGGCGTGGCATAAACCTAGTGTTAGAGCCGTTGTATGGTCCGATAAGACGTCGCATGCCATACACTGGTGCCATCGACTTTGCTCCTTTGATTGTTTTTATAGCCATTTTGGCACTACAAATAATTATAAGAAATAATATTGGAAACTTCTATTAGTCTTTTTTATTCCTTCGCGCTAGCTCACGGAGGCGAAGTGCTTTAAGCTTTATGAATCCTTCTGCATCACCTTGATTATAGTAACCTTCGTCGTCCTCAAAAGTTACTAATTGTTTGGAATATAAACTCTTTGATGACGATCTGCTTACAACTTGAGCGCTTCCCTTGTACAATTTCACTTTTACAGTTCCTTCAACATTATCCTGGCTTTTATCAATTAGGGTCTGTAAGAGATCTCTTTCGGGGGTAAACCAAAGACCATTATAAATTAACTCAGCGTATCTTGGCATAATGTCGTCTTTCAGATGTGCAGATCCACCATCTAGCGTCAGGCTTTCAATTGCTCTGTGAGCTTGTAAGAGTATAGTTCCTCCTGGTGTTTCATAAACACCTCGCGACTTCATGCCCACAAATCTATTCTCTACTAAATCGAGCCTTCCTATTCCATGAAGTCTACCAAAATCATTAAGTCTCTTGAGTAAGTTTGCAGGTGAGTATCCTTTGTCATCAATTTTTATTGGATCTCCATTCTTAAAGCTGATTCTTATGTAATCGGGTTTATCAGGTGCTTTTTCTGGATCATTTGTCCTCTGATACACATACTCTGGAGCTTCATCTTCTGGATTTTCCAAAATTAAACCTTCTGAAGATGTATGTAATAAATTTGCATCCACCGAAAAAGGGGGTTCTCCTACTTTATTTGCAGCAATAGGAATTTGGTGCTTTTCGGCAAAATCGATTAATTTTGTCCTGCTAGTTAGGTCCCATTGTCTCCAGGGTGCAATAATTTTTATATCTGGATTAAGAGAGTATGCTGCTAATTCAAATCGTACCTGATCATTTCCTTTTCCTGTAGCACCGTGACTTATTGATTCTGCACCGACAACATCAGCAATCTCTATCAACCTCTTTGAAATGAGCGGCCTTGCAATAGATGTTCCCAGCAAGTATTGACCTTCGTAAACTGTATTGCATCTAAACATCGGGAAAACATAATCTTTAACGAATTCCTCAGTGAGATCTTCAATAAAAATATGTTCCGGTTTAATTCCGAGTAAGAGAGCTTTATCTCGCGCAGCCTCTAGTTCATCGCCTTGCCCAAGATCAGCGGTAAAACAAACTACCTCATAGTCTAACTCAGTTTGAAGCCACTTCAATATAACTGAGGTGTCAAGCCCGCCAGAGAAAGCAAGAACTACTCTTTTCTTTTGTGCCATGTATGGAGTCCTTTCCTTGCAACAATTTCTGTGATTGACAGTGTTTGTCTATCTATCCAAACTTAGAACACAGTTTTTAAATTGTGTAAAATATTATAAACAAGATTAGAAAGGTTTACCATGATTGAAGAAATTACCTCATTTAATTTTAATACCACGCCTAGAATTATTTACGGTCCTAACGTGGCAAAAGACGCGGATCCATTTTCTAAATCAATGGGTAATAGAATTCTTCTCGTCACTGATAAAGGGTTAACCAATTTAGGACTTTATGAGGATTTGCTAAAAAAATTTGAAAAGTATGATGCAAAAGTAAGGGTATTTGATGACGTGGAGGCGGATCCATCATTAAAAACTTTGGAAAAGGCAATAACTTTTGGAAGAGAAATAGCTTGTACAGGGGTTATCGGATTTGGCGGAGGTTCTTCGATGGATGTTGCCAAGCTAACGGCTTTAGTTTTAGGATCAGGAGAAAATTTAGAAAGCGTATGGGGGGTAGGGAACGCTACAGGCCCGAGATTACCTCTATGTTTAATACCGACCACTGCTGGAACTGGGTCCGAGGTTACTCCTGTTTCAATTATCACTGTGGATGGTGATGAAAAAAGGGGGGTTTCTTCGCCGATCATCCTTCCAGACTTCGCAATATTAGATCCTGTTCTAACCTTAGGCTTGCCGGCAGCAACTACTGCCGCCACCGGAATTGATGCAATGGTGCATGCAATCGAAGCCTATGCATCAAAAAATAAAAATAACAACCCTATGTCTGGCATCCTTGCAAAGGAGGCATTGGTGCTATTGGGGAGCTCAATTAAATTGGCTGTCTCGGACCCAAAAAACTTAGAAGCAAGAGGAAAAATGTTACTTGGATCAATGTTAGCTGGAATGGCTTTTGCAAATTCTCCTGTAGCTGCAGTCCATGCTCTAGCTTATCCACTTGGGGGGAGTTTTCATATAACTCATGGATTATCAAATGCTCTTGTACTCCCAGGAGTGCTACGGTTCAATGCAGTAGATGTATGGGCAGCTAAAAAATATGCAGAGCTTTATCCTTTTCTTTTTCCAAGCGAAGAGATAGGAAATAATAACCAAACTAATGCATCGTTGTTTATTGAAAAACTGAGTGATTTATCTAAAGAGTTGGGACTACCCCAGAAATTGCGAGATGTTTCAATTCCTGAAGCTGCCTGTGAGTCAATGGCCAAAGACGCTATGAAACAAACCAGATTGTTGGTAAATAACCCCAGAGAGGTTACTGAACAAGATGCTTATGACATATATCACTCGATTTGGTAAGATTACATGCGATTAGCATATAGCCGTTTTGGAGAAGGTAACGCGAGCAATGTCGTTATTCTGCATGGACTTTTAGGATCGAAAAGAAATTGGTTTGGCATTGGAAAATCTCTTTCAGATCTTGGCTTCCACGTCTGGCTTATTGATCTGAGAAACCACGGTGAGTCTGAATGGAGTGATAAGCATACTTATTTCGATCTGGCAGAGGACGTTAAAAAACTTCTTGAAGAACAGGGAATAGTTAATAGCTTCCTGATAGGGCATTCAATGGGTGGCAAGGCTGCGATGGTTTTAGACAAACTTTATCAGGGTTTTATATCAAAGTTAGTTGTAGTAGATATAGCACCAGTAACCTACCCGCCAAATTTTGAAAATTATTTAAAAACTTTATCTTCGCTTGATCTTGGCAGGTTCAACACGAGATCTGAAATTGATACAAAGCTTTCTGAATATTTCGAGGAAGTCAGTTTTAGATCTTTTCTAATGCAAAACTTAAAGATGGACGAAAAAAAAAGTTTCTATTGGCGTGTGAATTTAACATCTTTAATTAGGAATTCTGTCGCCATTAGTGAGTTTCCAGTCATAAATGGTGTCTCTAATACCGAGGCTCTTTTCTTATATGGTGAATTATCAGAATATGGTGTAATTGAGCATAAAGATACAATAAAAGAAAGTTTTCCATTGAGTGAATTTGCTCCTGTAGCTAAAGCTGGGCACTGGGTTCATGTTGAAAAACCTATAAAATTTCTAGAAATAGTTACAAAATTTATAAAATCGGATTAGTATTTATAATTATGGATCGAAGAACATGGATGATTATTTAGTAAAATCGATAAACAACTATCCTATGAAAAAAGGCGTGGCACGAACCAAAGAGCAAGTCCATTTCTTTATCAAATTCGAAGGGAAAAAATACCCTATTTCTTTTTTTGATGAGAATTTTTTAGAAGTCGAAACAAGTATCGTTCCAAAGTTGCGGGGATTAGTGGATATCTACAAGCTTGATATATTTTTTGCTCAGGGTTTGTTAGTCATGATGGAAAGCAATGAGTATATCACGAAGTATGAATATAAAAGGTATACTCCTTCAAAGACAGCGCAACCTTCCGATTACGTATTGCAAGGTATGTGTAAAGGCTGAGAGGACTTAAAACTCACATTGCTAGAAAAAAACAACCAAAGGGTATATGTGAATGGGGAATTCTTTTCAAAAAAAGAAGCTCGTATCTCAGTATTTGACAGAGGTTTTTTATTCTCTGACTCTGTTTACGAAGTAACTGCTGTTCTTGACGGCAAGTTAGTAGACTGGAAAGAGCATTTTGCCAGACTTATTAGATCACTGGGTCATTTGAACATTAAAAATAATTTTCAAGAAGAAGACTTTTATCAAATTCAAAGAAAATTAATAAACGAAAATCAGCTAAAAGAGGGGCTTTGTTATGTTCAAGTCACAAGGGGCGTTGCAGAGAGAGATTTTAATTTTGCAAAAAAGTCTTTATTACCTACCGTAGTAATATTCACACAAGAAAAGCAAATTTTAAAGAATGCAGCTAGTAAAGTGGGCTTAAAAATCATAACAGTGCCTGACGATAGGTGGCGGAGAAGAGATATAAAGACTACTCAACTTCTCGCGCAATCATTAGCAAAAACTCATGCGGTCCAAGAAGGTGTGGATGATAGCCTACTTGTTCAAGGTGGCTTTATAAATGAGGGCTCATCTAGTAACGTATTCATTTTTAAAGACGAAAGAATTATTACACCAAGTTTGTCAAATGATATCCTGGGAGGTATTACTAGGTCTTCTATAATAAAATTTTGTCAAATAAATAATATCGAAATCAAGGAGCAAAAGATCAACATTGACGATTTGATGAATGCACAAGAGGTTTTTCTTACCTCAGCTACTGGTTTCGTGCTCCCCGTTATTGAAGTAAATGGAAGACGTGTGGGAAATGGATTAGTTGGAAATACGGTTAAAAAAATCCAGCACATATATATAGAACAGATTAAAGCAAAACTTTCCTAGATTTTATAGATCAAGTCACTTCTGGAACTTTTTTTTCCAATCATCATAAGGCATACCATATACATACTCTTGAGCCTCCTCGACTGATAAGGCCTCTTCCGATTCTCTTGCTGCCTCATGCATCCATTTGTATAAACAATTTCTACAAAACCCTGTTAAGTTCATTATGTCTATATTTTGTACTTCAGTTCTACTCTGCAAATGAGAGATTAATCTTCTGAAAGTTTGGATTTCAATTTTTTCTAAGTTTTTAATATTCATTTATCTCGCTCATAAATTAAAAAAAAGTTTTCTATTTTTTATAATTCTTTATTCTACAGAAAAAATAAAAATATCGAGCATATAAATGGAAAAGCAACTTCATAGAAACCGTAAAGTAAAAATAGTAGCTACTCTGGGTCCTGCCTCAGACACTAAATTAGAAATTAAAAAAATGTTTTTAGCAGGGGCAGATATTTTCAGATTAAATATGTCTCATGGTGATCACTCAGCTGTGGAAAAGAGACATAATATCTTAAGAGATTTAGAGAAAGAATTTTCAAGACCAATTTGTATTCTGGCCGATCTACAGGGTCCAAAGCTGAGATGTGGTGATTTTAAGGGTGCAAAGTCTAGTTTAGAAGCGGGACAAAAGTTTTGTTTTGATCTAATAGAAAAGCTGGGAAATAAAGAACGAGTTTGTCTACCACATCCTAAGATATTCCAGTCAGTAAAAAAGGGAGATAAGCTACTGATTGATGATGGTAAAGTTGCTATGGAGGTAAACAAAGCATCAGAAGAGAAAATAGAGTGCACTGTTTTGAATGATGGCATTATTTCAGACAAAAAAGGGGTTAATTGCCCAGATAGTATTTTAGACCTCGCTCCATTAACAGAAAAAGATAAGCAAGATTTGGAGTTTGTTTGTGGTCTTGGCGTAGACTGGATCGGGTTATCTTTCGTACAGAGAGCGAAAGATATAGTCAATGTAAAAAAGTTATTAAAGGGAAGGGCAGGCATTATTGCAAAAATTGAGAAACCTGCTGCAGTAAGAGTTTTTGACTCGATTATTGATTCTGCCGATGGAATTATGGTGGCACGGGGAGACCTTGGTGTTGAATTGCCAATTGAAGCGGTCCCACCTGTTCAAAAAAAACTAGTAATGAAATCACGTCAAATGGGAAAGCCTGTAATCGTAGCAACACAGATGATGGAAAGTATGATTCATTCGACTACACCAACCCGAGCTGAAGTTTCGGATGTCGCGCAGGCAATATATGATGGCGTAGATGCAGTAATGCTGTCCGCCGAAACAGCAATAGGCATTCATCCAGAGAAAGTTATAGAAGCAGTAGATAAAATCGCCGTTGAAACTGAAAAAGACCCTTTGTACTTCCAAAACTTGGAAACCTCGAGATCAGTTTCGAAAGAAGGAGTTTCAAATGCAATAACTGTTGCTGCGAGAGAGGTAGCTGATAACATAAACGTGAAGGTTATTTGTTGCTTTACTCATGGTGGAACAACAGCTGAGCTTGCATCTAGGGAAAGACCTCGAGCACCAATAATCGCACTAACTCCATATACAGAAACAGCAAGGAAACTAACCTTGTTTTGGGGGTTGCATTGCGCGGTTACCACACCTGTAGATCGATTTAAGAGAGCAGTAATGAATGCTGTTAAAGCAGCTAAGTTATTCGACTTTGCTTCAGGGAAAGATCTAATCATTGTTATTGCAGGTGTGCCATTCAATACACCTGGATCAACAAACATATTAAGGGTGGTGTCTTTAGAAGAAAACTTTGATGATTTTTGAGAAAAATATAAAGAAATGCTTGTATAGTTATTAGAATATCCCTATAAACACGTTGAAACAAGTGTGTAGAGAATACTAAATGCCTAAGATGAAAACAAAATCAGGTGCTAAAAAGCGGTTTAAAGTGACGGCGTCGGGGCGAGTGAAGTCTGCCCAGGCAGGGAAAAGGCACGGTATGATAAAAAGATCGAGCAAATTTATACGAAACGCGAGAGGCACAACAACTTTGTGTAAGGCCGATGAAAATATTGTTAAATCTTATATGCCTTATTCTAGGTAGGAGGGTTAATAGTTGACCAGAGTTAAATCAGGAGTGGTAACGCACGCGAGACATCGGAAGGTGGTAAAGGTGGCTAAAGGCTACTATGGCGCAAGAAGTAGGAACTTTAGAACGGCTAAACAAGCTGTAGACAGGGCTATGCAATACGCGACCAGAGATCGTAAGGTAAGAAAGCGTGTTTTTAGAGCGCTCTGGATACAGAGATTGAACGCGGCTGTAAGGCAAATAGACAGCAATCTCAATTATTCGAAGTTTATACATGGACTGGATAAAGCTGGCATCAATCTTGATAGAAAAGTTCTGGCAGACATTGCTGTACATGACCCAAAAGCTTTTGGACAGATAGTATCTCGTGCGCAAGGCGCGCTAAATTAGTAACATGACCGATTTCATTCGGTACAAAATGTTCTTATGATAAATCCTAGATCTGTCTATGGAAATTTCATTAGAAAATAGCAAGTATTTAGGGCTAGTTAAGAATGCTCAGTCGGTTAATGATCTTGAACAGGTTAGGATCAAGCTTCTTGGTAAAAAGGGGGAGATTTCTAACCTTTTGAGATCATTGGGTCAAATGGAAGCTAAAGAGCGACAAATAAAATCTCCAGAGTATAACAATCTCAAGCAATCTCTGGAGGAGGCTATCAAAGAGAGAAGAGAAATCTTACTTAATAAGGAGATTGAAGCCAGAATGGATGCGGAATGGCTTGATATCTCTCAAGACCCCAGAGAGATGAATTCAGGCCTGATGCACCCGGTAAGCAGAGTTACAGAAGAAATCATATCAATTTTCTCAGACCTGGGATTTTCTGTAGCTGAAGGACCCCAAATTGAAAGTGACTGGTACAATTTTGATTCACTTAATATTCCTCCTGATCATCCAGCTCGTCAGGAGTTTGATACTTTTTATATCGATCCCGGTGACGAGAGCATTAAGGAAAATGGTTCACCTAACGTACTTAGAACGCATACTAGCCCAGTACAAGTAAGATTCATGGAAAAACACGGAGCACCTTGTAGAATTATCGCACCTGGACGGGTATATAGATCGGATTACGATCTCACCCATACACCAATGTTTCATCAGATTGAAGGTTTAGCTATAGGTGAAGATATCTCCATGTCAAATTTAAAATGGGTTTTGGTTGAGTTTTGTAAGGCTTTTTTTGAGCTAGATAGTATAGAACTTAGATTTCGTGCCAGTCATTTCCCCTTCACGGAGCCATCTGCGGAAGTTGATATAAGGTGTTCCTGGGTTGAAAACTCCTTAGTTGTTGGAAAAGGAGACGACTGGATGGAAATATTAGGTAGCGGAATGGTACACCCTAATGTCTTAGAGGCAGCTAACGTTGATAGTAAAAAGTTTCAGGGGTTTGCATTTGGAATGGGTATAGATAGGCTCGCAATGCTAAAGTATGGTATGCCTGATCTTAGATCATTCTTCGATAATGATATGAGATGGTTAAAACACTATGGCTTTGCGGCAGAAAAAAGTTCCAATCTCTATGATAAACTTAGTGGATAAACATTAGAGTGGAAGTTTTAATATGAAGTTTTCTTTTTCATGGCTTAAGGATTACCTAGAGACAGATTTGTCTGCTGATGAAGTTGGGGACATTCTTACCGACACAGGATTAGAAGTTGAGTCCCTTATAGACCCTAGAAAGCGTTTGGGGCAATTATCCGTAGGAGAAATCTTAAAAGTTGAAAAACACCCAAATGCCGACAAATTGAAAGTATGTGACGTTGATTCAGGCACTGGGATATTAAAAATAGTTTGTGGAGCACCAAATGTTAAGAATGGCATGAAAGTAGTGGTTGCAAAGCCAGGTGATTTTATACCTGGATTAAATATCAACCTAAAAGCCTCAAAGATAAGAGATGTAAAAAGTGAGGGAATGATGTGTTCAGAAAAGGAATTAGAAATTTCAGATGAACACGATGGAATTATAGAGCTACCCTCTGAAACTGAAGTGGGGACGCTGTTTTCCGAATTAGTTGGAGATGAAAAAATAATTTTCGAAATCGCAATTACCCCAAATAGACCTGACGCATTAGGTATTTATGGAATTGCTAGAGATCTCTCGGCTAGTGGTATCGGAAAATTACGTGTTAGCAAAATACCCAATGTGGAAGGAATTTTTAAGCCACATTTAAATATTAATTTGGACCAAGCGGTTTCTTCAAAAGAATGTCCTTTTTTTGTGGGCCGATATTTACGAAGCGTACAAAATGGGGAGTCTCCACAATGGCTCAGAAATCGTTTAATTAGTATTGGGCTTAATCCAATCTCAGCATTAGTTGATATTACAAATTATCTTACATTTGATAGAGCAAGACCTCTACACGTCTTCGACGCCGATAAACTCTCTGGTGGTTTAACGGTTAGAAGATCTTTTGAGGGAGAGAAATTTCATGCTCTTGATGATAAAATATATGAGTTAAATGAAGGAATGATTGTAATAACAGATGAAAAAGACATCGTATCTCTTGGAGGCATCATAGGAGGTATGAAAAGTGCTGTGTCGGACGAAACAAAAAATGTGTTGTTAGAGGCTGCTTATTTCGATCCAATATCAATAGCAGCAACAGGTCGGAAACTCCAGATAAATTCAGATGCTAGATATCGTTTTGAAAGGGGTGTTGATCCGAGCTTTACTTTATCTGGATCACATATTGCTACAAAGATGATTTTAGATTTATGTGGAGGCGAAGCTTCAGATATTATTATCGCGGGGTCAGCGCCATCTTTTGAGAAAAAAATTATTTTTGATCCTAAAAAAGTAAATCAATTGATAGGAATAGAAGTAAATAAGGCAAGGCAATTTGAAATACTAAAGTCCCTTGGTTTTTCAGTAAAGGAAGTGGAAAACAAAGTTGAAATAATAGTTCCTGCCTGGAGACCAGATGTACATGGCGAGGTAGATATAATCGAAGAGGTCGCAAGGATAAATTCATTAGCAAACTTGCCCAGTATTCCAATGACCAGGAAAGAGGGGGTATTAAAACCTCTTTTAACAGACGGTCAAAGCAGGCAAAACCTAGCTAGAAGGGTCTGTACTTCTTTAGGTTATATGGAGTGCTTGTCATATAGCTTTATCGACAAGAAGTCAGTTGAACGATTTAGTGGCAAGTCAAAAAAGGAAATTAGACTTATAAATCCAATTAGCAGTGAAATGACGCACATGCGACAGTCGCTTTTACCAGGCTTAATAAAAATAGTAGAGAAAAATCAGGCTAAGGGTATTAAAAGTCTCGCAATATTCGAACAAGGCTATTGTTTTGAGAGCAATCAAGTTGGCGATGAAACCTACCAAATTTCCGCAGTCTTGTCTGGTAGTAAAAGTAATTTCAATCTTTACAAGGAAATAAGACCTTTTGATATTTTTGATATAAAAAAAGATCTATTTAAATTATTAGGATATTTAAACCTAAAAGTGGACAGCCTTAAACTTGAAAGAGATGCTCCAGAATTCCTTCATCCAAAAAGGTCTGCCAAGGTTATGCTTGGAAATAAGATTGTGGCAATATTTGGTGAAGTTAGCCCACTCATTGCTAAAAATTACGCTATTAGAGACCGAATAAATTGCTTCACTATCTATCTAGATAATATACCTTTCCCAAAGAAAAAAAAGATTACGAGAGATGCTCTTATTTTAAGTAATTTGCAACCTATCGAAAGGGACTTTTCTTTCCTAATTGATGAAAAGACCGAATATGGAGCAGTAAAGAAAACTATTAGTTCCTTGAAAAATCCTCTGATCGACAAAATAAATATTGTCGATGTCTTCCAAGGGGATGTGGAAAAAGAGGAGAGAAAAAAGTCTCTTTCAATAAGGGTTAAATTCCAGCCTTTAGAGAAAACTCTTAATGACTCTGAGATAGAGAAAATGTGTAAGGATATAATTAGTAAAGTCAGTGAAAAAGTTAGTGGAATTTTAAAGTCATAACATATGTAATTAGTTATATTCGATCTTAATTATTTCATAGTATTTGGTCCCTCCTGGAGTATTGACCTCCACTTCATCTCCCTCTTCTTTGCCGATTA